>NZ_DJBA01000050.1:0-25900 GCF_002435615.1 Clostridium sp. UBA5988
TAAATTCGGTGAATAATTCAGGTTTATTTATCTTGTTTAACTATATTGGGCATATCCACCTTTGTGTTATCTATAATTAAATCTACAAAAGAACAAGGCATATCAATATTTTCATATAATTTATATGCTGGAATATACCTATCATTATATTTGTTTAATAACATTTTCAAGTTAACATTCTTAAATATATCTCTTTCAGAAGCACGTCTTAATTGTTTATCAATTCCAACTATTAAGCATATATCTTTTATCATTAATTTCTGAGTGATTAATTTTTCTACTATATACTCAGTTAATTCACTACACTTCAACCTTATTATCCTCTTGATTTCCCAGTAATATGTTCTATTTCAATTTCTATTATTTTTGCACTATCGTGTGCTCTTTCAATATATCTTTTACCTTCTTCTATGAAGCTTTGAGAATATTTTTCAATAAATTTAAATAAAATATCTCTCTTTAAAACTCCAGTTAGTTCCTTTGCTTCTCCAAAAGCTATGATGCTTTTGTAATTTGTACTAAACTTTCCTGGTAATACCTCAGTATCTGTAACAACACAAAAGGATACTTTGTGATTTTTTTCAATATTATCAAGCTTATGCCCTTCTTTAGCACAGTGAAAATATATTGAGTTATCTTGGTAAACATAGCTTAATGGTACAGTATAAGGATATCCATTTTCACCAACTGTTGCTAAAACTCCATATTCTCCATTAGTTAAAATTTTTTCTATGTCCTCACCAAGAACTTCTCTATCCTTTTTTCTCATTTCTTTAAACATATACACAACTCCTTTAAATCTTATTTATAAAATCACCTAATTTAACCATCAAAATTCTCGAAATCCCCATGGCGACAACAACTATTTAAATAGTTAACATTTTAAAATTTTATCTATATAACTTTTTAAAATTTTAAATAGGAAACTATGTGGATAGTTTCCTATGCATATATTCGATATAATTTTACCTTTTCCTTCAATAAATATAAGTCTGAAAATAGATTTACATCCTCACACTAGAATTAAAAACATATAATTTACAATAAAAATCACTATAGCCTTACTTGACCATAGTGATTTAATTTTTTCATACATACAACTGTCTAAATTCAAATTCTATATTTACTTACATCTTTTTAACTCTTAATTAAACTAAGTATCTAAACCTATATTAAAATTTAGTAAAAATCCCTCGTCTCAAAGCTAGCAATCCTATACTTATTAGAAACCAAACTACAATAGCTATAATCACTATCATCGTTCTCTTCATACTCTTTTCATTCTTCATAATATCCCCCATTACTAAGTTTTCATTTCACTTTGAAATTAGATTAATAAAACCTCCACTTTAATAATTCTCCACTTGAATAATTACTATATACAGCATTACTTCTAACCAAATAAACATTCATAGGAAACCCTGTTCCAAAATCTTCTAAACCTATCTTGTAATAACTGTAATAATATCTACCTACGAATCCTTGTAATGGATATCCATCTATAAACACTTGTGCCCCACAATCACATGTATGTCTAGTGAAATTACTATATGATTCTCCATCTATTTTAGTTTTTGCAAACTGCTTACTCGATGATATATGCTGAACCCCATTAATTGGGCAATGTAGTATTACCATAGGTGTTGCATCCGTTGCATCACCTAAATCTTGAGCAAATACAGTAGCATTACTTACTAACAATGTAAAAATAACTAGAAGTAATGAAAATAGTTTTTTCCTCATAAAATTCCCTCCTAAATTTTTAAATAGTATTAATTATTGTTAATATATATATTCTATATTTTTTTTAATATTCCTTTTATTTCTTAATATATTAAATATTAACTATTTATCAAGAGTAAATTTATCAAAACTATTTACTGGAATCTAGCTTTCTACTGAGATTTAATTTTCCTGCCATCATCTTTGCAATGGTTGATACATTAAGTACCGTTATTGGAACATTGGTCCATAATGCAGGCTCAGTTTTAGTCATTTAAAATTTAATTATATAACTAGATTCACAATGCCCCAAATAATACTGTCTAATCCTTTTCTTGCCAAGTCTAACGGGATATCTAAAAAATTAAACATTAGTAATGCAAATATAATTAATTGACCATATCTTTCATACTTCATAAACTTAAAGTATTTCTCCTCTGGTAATAAGGCTCCAATAATTTTGGCACCATCTAGTGGTGGGAATGGTATCAAATTAAACACGCCTAATCCTATATTGATTATATAAGTATAGTTAAGAAGCTTGAATATGAACAAAATCACATCTCCACCATAACCTCCTGTGATTTTTAGAATTATTTCCATGACAAAAGCACATATAAGAGCTATTAAAAAGTTCATCATAGGACCTGCTAATCCTACCAGTGCCATGCCCTTTCTTTTATCCTTATAATAATATGGGTTTACTTGTACAGGTTTCGCCCATCCGAATCGAAAGAATAAAAGGCATAGTGTTCCTACTGGATCCAAATGTGCTAATGGATTTAGCGAAAGACGTCCTGTTACCTTTGGTGTTGGGTCTCCTAGCTTATATGACACATAACCATGGGCAAATTCATGAAGAGATACTGCAATAAGAATAGCCGGTATAAGATAAATTAGTTCTTTTATATTCATAATTACTTTGCTCCTTTTGAATTCCTATTTTACTACATATTGCTTCTTTATATAGTATATTATTATTTATTTGTTACGTTTTCAATAAGTAATTTATTATGTTCACATATTTGTATTATTTTACCACTATTGTCCTTTTCTATTTTTTACTATATAATATATAATATGGTTATAGGATTATAAAATAATAAAGGAGATTTTTATGGATATAATAACAATTTTAGTTCTTATTATTAGTGGAATACTAATTTTAGTTTTAAAACTTGATTTGAATTATATACTTACCTTACCTGGTTTCTACTATATATATATAAGTATATGCGCTTTTTTAAATAAACCTAATTGGAATCTAAAACGCTCCATAAAGTATACTGAAAGAAAATATGTAATAGATAATAGAAAAAAATACCTTAGGTTAGAAGGATTATTTCATTTGATAACAGGTTCACTATTAGTTTTTTATCCCTATTCATCAAAATATTTTACTGAAGGAACTTACTTTATATTTGTAGTAGTTATTTTATCAATATTACTGTTAATTTATTACATTTATTTACGTATAATTTTAAAAAGAAGAAATTCTTAGTTGCATGGCCTTTCTATCCTATACTATAATAGGTAATGAAATTAGGTTTTTCTTAGATTTGGTAATTTAAAAAAGATTGATTATTTTATCTAAATTTTATGAAACTAAATATAAACAGAAAGATTAAAGGGTGTTTGATTATGGAATTTCAAAAGTGTATAGAAACAAGAAGAAGTATTCGTAACTTTAACTCAAAAGAAGTAAGTAATGATATTATAGAGGAGATAGTAAACGCTGCTGCTTATGCTCCGTCTTGGAAAAATTCTCAAGTAACTCGTTACTATGCAATTAAAGACGCTAAAGTAAAAGATGCAATAATAGAAGCAATGCCTGACTTTAATAAACCTTCATGTAAAAGTGCTCCTGTTATTATAGTATCTAGTGTAGTTAAATTTAGATCTGGTTATACTCGTGATGGTGGCTTTGACTCTGCTAAGGGTGATGGTTGGCAAATGTATGATTGCGGATTATCTAACATGATTTTCTTATTAAAAGCTAAAGAACTAGGTCTAGGTACAGTTATTCTAGGTATCTTTGATGAAGCAAAGGTAACTGAAATTGTTGGAATCCCTGATACAGAGGAAATTGTTTCAGTTATTCCTATTGGGTATTTTGATGAAGAAGTAGCAATGCCAAAACGTAAGTTTGCAGATACTATTTTAAAAGTAATAGAGTAATTATAAGAAGGCTAACTCAAAATTTCTGAGTTAGCCTTTTATTTAAAATTATAAAATAGTTAGTTTTAACTTGGATCAGGTATTCTACATAATCTTATTGGTCTGCTAGAACCATTATCTCCACAACATACTTCCGTTACTCTTATTCTTACATCTTCTGTAACTCCCCTAATTTCTATTTCATAGGTATCTGGAATGTTACGGAAAATAACTTCCTTACATGAACATGGTCCTACTGTTATACAAATAGTGCAAACCCTACTTCTATCATTACATATATTTTTTCTGCGTATTTCTAATTCTACTGGGGTCCTAGAATTATTTCTTATATTAATAAATAAATTAGCTATTCTACATTCTCTTCTTACTCTACCAGTAGTTAAAGCAAACTTTCTTTTACAGTTCATACAAGCTATTATACAGTCTAGTTTACATTGAATTTCTCTATTTCTAGCTTCTAATCTACATATGGTCTCCTTAACATTTCTTTCTATAGCTCTAACTTCTCTTTTTATCTCTGCTAATCCATAACGTGGATTTGTAATAATATTATAAACATCTTCAATGTCTGGTTTTTTATGATGACCCCTATCCAAAACATTCAATTCACGTTCATCGTTTTCTCCTTTATTCATGGATTCTTTTTGTTCCTCCACTGGTAAATCACCTTGACTATCAGACATTATATCAGAAGAATTTGTTACCTCATTTGCTTCAATGTTTTCTATGCTATCATTTTCTATTATATATTCCATACTATCACTTTCTCCTCTCATATATGTGAAGTATGACAGTGCTGATTTAATAACTAGAGGAAGAGTTTTATCATAATGACCTACATCTATATATAAACTATTTCCCTCAATCTTAAATTCACTAGCTACTTCTATATTTATTTCACTATAACTTTGATAAGCATTAGATTTTAGAACTGATAACTTACATTCTTTTATATTAACTTCTGCATTTTTATCTCTATCTAACTTAATGTTATCTATGCCTTCAAAAGTCATATTAATAATTTCTGGATTTGTTCCTTGCTGAAGTATAAATTTATAATCTAGCTCCCCATTATTAAAATCAAAACATAAATCTATACCGTGATAAATTCCTTTATACCTTATTTGTGAATAAGTAGGTACATCTATAACTTCTTCATCAGGTACATCAAAATCAAAATAATTTTTCTTTTCATCACCTTCACCTTCTCCTATGATTTCAACATCTGGTAATGAATTCTTAAGTAATATCTTAAAAAAATTAATAGTTTCGGTATTCTTAGTTTCCTTTAATTGTTCTTCATCGTAATTAAGTGTTGTTACACTATTAGTCTCTTTGAGCCCCATAATTATCTCATTTTTAAGAAACATTATAATATATCCATCATTAGTAACTGTATATTTTACATCTTTGTGATTCTGTCCATTATTAAATTCAAAGGGATAAATATTATTTGAATTTACTTTCTCATCCATATCATTTAACATTCTAAAACTCCTTTTTAATTCATTTAAAAGTTTATCATTATTAATGTATTCCAAAGTAAAATTATATGTGAAGCTAAATTCATAATTATAATAAATTTTTATTCAAAAAGAACTATAGGAAGGACATATATCCTTCCTATAGTTCTTTTTCATTGTTTGTGTGTTGTAATTTAAGGTTAACTGTCTACTGTAACATATTAAAGAGTGATAATAACTTAACATGTTGGAGATATCAATAGACAGGAGATAACTTTAATAAATCTACATTTTTCCGGCCTTTTCTACACATGCCTTCATAGCTTCAATGACACTGCTACGTAAACCTCTTTCTTCTAAAACTCTTACTGCTTCTATAGTTGTACCTCCTGGAGAACATACCATATCCTTTAATTCTCCTGGATGTTTACCTGTTTCCATTACCATTTTAGCACTGCCATAAACTGCTTGAGCTGCAAATTTGTAAGCTTTGTCTCTTGGCATTCCTTGCATTACTGCTGCATCCGCCATTGCTTCTATAAACATAAATACATAAGCTGGTGAACTTCCACTGACAGCCATCACAGCATCCATCATTCTTTCCTCTACAACTTCTGCCTTCCCAAATCCACTTAAAATATTACATATATAATTTAATTCTTCTTCACTGACTAAAGCATTTTTACACACTCCAGTGATTCCTTCGCCTACAAGAGCTGGTGTATTTGGCATAGTTCTAACTATCTTCACAGCTCTTCCAAATTGGCCTTGTAATTTTTCAAGACTTTGACCTGGTGCTATAGTTACTATAATAGTTTCATCCTTAATCACAGATGAAATTTCTTTAATTACATTATCATAATATTGAGGCTTTATAGATAAAACTACCACATGACTATTCATTGCTACTTCTTTATTATCAGCAGTAATATTTATTCCTAGCTCCTTATTTGTGTTAGCTAATCCTTCAGCATATGAATCAGAAGCTATAATTTCCTCTGCACTAAGAATCTTAGATGAAATAATTCCTCCTATCATAGCTTTTGCCATATTTCCACAACCAATAAATCCTAACTTCATTGCCATTTAAAAGACCCCTTTATATTTATATTTTTTATAATATGCTCCGCCTCGCATTCACTCGGTGGAGTAACTTCCGCTAACTAAATCAAAGATTTAGAGCGTCAGTTAAATCGCTGTTCTGTTCTGTTTATTATTTCATCCTGAAGTTCTTTGCTTAGATTTCTGAAGTGGTCACTGTAACCTGCAACTCTTACTATTAAATCCTTGTAATCTTCAGGATGTTTTTGAGCTTCTATTAAAGTTTCTCTATCAATTACATTGAATTGAATATGATGTCCATCCATATTGAAGTAAGCTCTTACTAAGTTAGCCATGTGGTCTAGTCCTTCTTCTCCTGCTACTACACTTGGGGTAAACTTTTGATTTAGAAGAGTTCCTCCAGTTCTTAGATGATCCATCTTAGAGGCTGATTTTATAACTGCCGTTGGTCCATTTGTATCTGCTCCCTTTTCAGGTGATATCCCTTCTGATACTGGTTTATGAGCAAGACGACCATTTGGACTAGCTATCATTACTTCTCCAAAGTAAACATGGCAAGTAGTGGGTAGCATATTGATTCTATAACACCCGCCTTTAACATTTGGTCTACCAGTTATTATTTTATTATACGCATCAAATACTGATGTCATGATTTCATCAGCATAATCAAGGTCATTACCGTATTTGGGAGTTTTATTTCTAACTAGATTTGCAATTATCTCATTGCCTTTAAAGTTATTTTCTATGGCTTCTATCAATTTTTCCATGGTAAATTTCTTTTTATCATAGATATTATATTTTATAGCAGCTAGAGAATCAGTAATAGTTCCTATACCAACCCCTTGTATATAGTTAGTATTGTAACGAGCTCCCCCTGCATTATAGTCTTTCCCTTTCTTTATACAATCATTAGTTATAATTGAAAGAAAAGGTGCAGGCATATAATCTGCATATATTTTTTCAATTATATTACTTCCTTCTATTTTTATATCTGCAAAATACTCTATTTGTTTTTTATAAGCACTAAATAACTCTTCATAATTTTTAAAGTCCTTAGCATATCCTAATTCTAATCCTAGTTGCTTACCACTTACTTTATCATATCCATTAAATAATGTTAATTCTAATATCTTCGGTAGGTTAAAGTATCCTGTTAAAATATAGGCTTCATTTCCAAATGCTCCAGTTTCAACACATCCACTAGTACCACCTCTTCTTGCATCCTCTATGGACTTACCTGCATTAAGAAGTTCTTGTACAATGGCCTCTGTATTATAAAAGGCAGGCTGACCCCATCCCTCTCTAGAGATTTCACAAGCTCTTTTAAGAAATCTCTTAGGGGTTTTCTTACTGATTTGTACATTTGAGCTTGGCTGAAGCAGCTGTATTTCATCCATGCAATCTAGGATTAAATAACTTATATCATTTACTCCATCTTGCCCTTCAGGTGTAATTCCACCAGTGTTAATGTTAGCAAAGTCAGTGTAGGTACCACTTTCCTTTAAGGTTACTCCTACCTTTGGAGGTGATGGTTGATTATTAAACTTAATCCATAGACATTCCAAAAGTTCCTTAGCCTTATCTTCATCTAAAATACCTTCCTCTGCATCTCTTTCATAGAAAGGATTTAAGTGTTGGTCAAGTCTCCCTGGACTATATGCATCCCAAGGGTTTAATTCTGTAGTTACTCCTAAATGAACAAACCAATACATCTGTATTGCTTGCCAGTAAGTCCTTGGAGCATGGGCTGGTACTACTTCACAGTTCTCTGCAATTTGAAGCAGCTCCTTTTTTCTTCTAGCATCTGTTTCTTTGCTAGCTAGATCTCTAGCATATTTAGCATATCTGTCTCCTAGAGTCATAATAGCATCACAGCTAATACTCATAGCATTTAGTTGCTCTCTTTTAGAAAATGCTTCTTTGTCATTTAAAAAATCCAATTTACATATAGCTTCCTTAATTTCATTTTTATAATCTAAGAATCCTTTTTTGTATATATTTTCAGAGCCTACTGTATGCCCTGGACCTCTTTGCTCCATGAACTCAGTAAAAATTCCACTTTCATAACATGACTTCCACTTATCACTCATGGCATTTATAATTTTATTTCTAATAGATCTTTTTTCCCAGTAAGGAATAATTTCTTCCTCCTGAGTTATTAAATCCTCTTCATTTACTTTAAAGCAAATTAATTCTCTATCATTCATTATGTGCATATCTTCAAGGGTATGACAACATAGTTCTGGAAATGTTGGAGCTGCCTGTGGTCCATCTCCTTTTTCTCCAACTATAAGTTCCCCTTCATTAATACATAAAGTTTTGTTCTCCATAAAATACTTAAATGCTAAAGCTCTCATTTCTGGAATTGATACAGAACCTTCATACTTCTTATAGGCCTCAGTCATTAGCTTAGCTCTCTCTATGTATATATAAGGAACAGTATTTACACTTTGAGTCCTTAATTTTTTTATTCTTTCATTCATGCCTCTTTCCATGAATTAACCTCCTATTTTTATATTTATAAATCCAGCCTTTTCAAATTTCCCCTTTACAGTCTCCATTCTTTCCTTACTAGGTGCTTCAAAGTTAACTCCTTCATAGACCTTTTGAAGTCTTTCATATTTGCTCTTACCTGTATTATGATAAGGAAGCAAATTTATCTTATGTACATTTATATTATTCTTTAAAAATTTTATTAATTCTTCTATAGATTCATCATCTGCATTAATCCCCTCCACCAAGGGTATCCTTATATTGATATTTGCTCCAGCTTCACTTAACCTTTTTAAGTTTTCAAAAATAACCTTATTAGATTTTCCTATATATTTTATATGCTTTTCATTATCCATAAGTTTTATATCATATAAAAAAGTGTCTACATACTTAAGTATTCTATTATAATTTTCGTAGGGAGCTTGACCACAAGTATCAATGGCAATGTTATATCCCTTTTTCTTCAACTTTTTTAATAATTCTTCTATATAGTCCATGTTTTGAGTCATAACCTCTCCGCCAGATAATGTAATCCCTCCACTTGATTCCTCATAAAACATTCTATCTTTTTCTGCTTCCTTAACAAGCTGTGCTACTGTATATTCTTTCCCCACAATTTCACGAGCATTATTTACACAATAGTCAATACATTCCTTACAAAGATCACACTTGATTTTATCTGTAACAACGCATTTTTCTTCCTTTGAAATTGCCCTTTGAGGACAAATATCTATACATGCCATACACCCTGTACATTTTTCTTCATTGTACATAAGTTCTTCACTATAATTTTGACTTTCTGGATTATGACACCATAGACAAGTTAGTGGACATCCCTTGAAAAAAATGGTGGTACGAATTCCATTCCCATCATGGATAGAATACTTTTGAATATTAATAATTTTAGGTAAATTCAACATATCACCTCAACTCACATTGATAAACAAAATGTATATTCTTAAAAGAAATTCATATTCATGAATTTATTTAAATATATTTTCACTTTAATTATAAAATTTATTATATCTAATGTCAAATAATATATTCTCATAAATATATTATAAGTCTATAAAACTTCATAGGATTTCTTTATTTTTACTATATTTTTAATTTAATGGAATAACTTTAATAAATTACAGCGGCAAATATTATAACACATAATTCTTCACATAACTGTGTAAAAGTTTGCATTTGTATATAATTCTATATATAATGATACTTATAACTTATTATTTGTTTGAATACTAATTATTATATACATATAGTGATTTTGGAGGAATTTTAATGTCAAAGGAAAAAAAGATTGAAAAAGCAAATGCAAAAGCAAGAAAAAGATTAGAAAATGCCATGAATAATATTTATGTAAAGTTCACTTTATTTAAGGAAGTTCATGAAACTGCATATAAATTAAATCCTGAATATAAGTACTTCTGGGATAAACATCCTGCCGAAACTAAGCAAGATATACTAAAAAATCAAAAACCTATGGATATGAATCTAAGCAAAGGCAGAATTCCAGAAATGCAGTTCGGCTTTGGAACCTTAGGCTTTGGCTATGGAATAAAGAGATTATTCTCTAGTGAAAGGTTATCTTCAGAAGAAAAAATAGAAATTTCTGTTACTTGTGAAAAGTTTACTAAAACTGTAAGAGCAGTAAATGAAACTCTTTGGAGAAAACCATCAAAAACTTTATAATTAGTTATATAAAAAGTGTGCAAAATCCTATGATTGTGCACACTTTTATTATATTTAATTTATTTTTATTATCTTAATTTATATACTCTTTTATTACTCTCAATATCTTCCATAATAAGATTTTTATTCATCATAAATTCTATTAAAGTTCTTGTAAATTCTTTCTTGTCAGTGACTACAGCTTTTTTTCTGCTATAAAATTGGGACGCTGTAACTCCTAAAACTTCTTGCTCTATTTCCAATTTTGTAATGTACTTTTGTGTTTTTAACTTCTTAATTACTTTTTGCGCACCTTTACTATATAAGATTTGTAAAAGATCCTTCTTTTGTGCACCTGATTTTTTTAGTCCCCATGCATATATAATAGCAGTAGCTACTGCAAATAATAAAATACCTATAATTGTTTGAATTCTTATTGGCATTATTTATTCTCCTTCCCTAGGTAAAGAATAAATTTATTCTCGTGAAGAATTTGAAAAAATTTTACTAAACGGTTTAGTAAAGGCTCTGCTTCTTTACCAAAGTGTTTCTTTACCTCTTCCGAAATACCAAAAATAGTATTCATTCCATCGATATAATTCCATATAAAAGTTCCATAGGCATCTAGCTCTATATGGCTAACTTTAGGTTTGTGGAAGAGTTTTTGAGCAATTCTATTATGAAGTCCTTTATTAGGTATATCTACTACTACTAGTTTTTTTTCATTTACAGACCAAGTATACTCTTCATTTTTCTTTGGAATGTAATCTAAATAATTTTCCTTCTGTGCACTTCTTTCTTTATTTAACATGACTATTCACTTCCTATTAAATAATATCCGGCCTAGGTTTTACCTAGGTCGGATAACTTATTTTTTATTTCAATAGATTATTGCAAGGTATAATTTCTATTTTCTAATCTTCTTTTTAGATGTACTGAATTTGAATATTGTGAATATTAAGAACAAGAAGAAGATTAACCCACCAATATTACCTAAACTTATAGTTTCTGAAATATTAATTACATCACCAAGAGTAGATGCTCCAATTGGAATAATTGCAAATACTGCAAGTAAAATACCAATTAATCCTTCACCCGCAATTAAACCTGAGGTATATAAAATACCATTTTCAACAACTTGACCTCTTTCTTCTTCTGAAATATTTTTCTTCTTATCAAAGTATAATCTTACTAATCCACCAGCCATGATTGGTGTACTTAAGTGAATTGGTAAATAAAGTCCTACTGCAAATGGTAATACAGGAATTCCTAGTATCTCAATTACAATTGCAATACCTGCACCTGCAAATACTAGTGCCCAAGGAAGATTTCCTTCCATTACACCTTCTACTACCATCTTCATTAATGTTGCCTGTGGCGCTGGTAATTCTGTAGAACCATAACCCCATGCCTTATTTAATAGGTATAATACTCCACCAATAGCTATGGCAGATACTAGCACTCCAATTAACTCACCAATTTGTTGTTTCTTAGGTGTTGAACCAATGATATAACCAGTTTTTAAGTCCTGTGATGTATCACCAGCAATAGCTGCTATAATGCATATAATTGAACCAATTGCGATTGCAGCAGTCATACCCTCTTGTCCAATAGTTCCTGTAGCTTTTAAAATAATTGTTGCAAATAACAATGTTCCAATTGCCATTCCTGATACTGGGTTATTACTACTTCCTACTAATCCTACCATTCTAGAAGATACTGTAGCAAAGAAGAATCCAAATACTACAATTATAATTGCACCAACTAGATTTACAGGAATTACAGGTACTAGCCACATTAATATAACAATTATTAAGCAAGCTGCTAAAATACCTTTCATAGGTAAGTCTTGTTCCGTCCTAAGGTCACTAATAGTGTTACTTCTACCATAGCTCTTCATCGCTTGTCTAAAAGTTTTCACAATTAATGGTAGCGACTTCACTAAGCTTAAAATACCACCCATTGCAACAGCACCTGCACCGATGTAACGGATATATTTACTCCAAATTGTAAAGGAATCCATAGCGCTTATAGGATCTGCACCTGGGTATATAACTGCATCTCCACCAAATAAACTAATTAATGGCATTAATACAAACCATGCAACTATTCCACCAGATAACATGTATGCAGATATCTTAGGTCCACATATATAACCTACTCCTGCTAGTGCTGGAAGTACGTCTATACCTACTCCAGATCCCTTATAGCCTGTAAGTTCATAATGTACTTCACTTGGAAATAACTTTAATCCATCAGCAATAAATTTGTATAATGCAGCTATTCCAAGACCTGCAAATACTGTAGAAGATTTTGCTCCTCCCTGTTCACCAGCAAGTAGAACTTCTGCACAAGCAGTTCCTTCTGGATATGGAAGCACTCCATGTTCTTCAACAATAAGAGCTTTACGAAGTGGTACCATAAATAAAATACCAAGTACACCACCGCAAAGTGCAATAATTCCAATTTCCAGTAAAGATGGTGCTTCTGTTCCCCATTCTGATGCCCACATAAATAATGCTGGTAATGTGAAAATAGCTCCAGCTGCAAGTGATTCACCAGCAGAACCAATTGTCTGAACTATGTTGTTTTCAAGAATGGAGTCTTTTCTTAGAATAACACGTATAACTCCCATTGAGATAACAGCTGCTGGAATTGAAGCTGATACTGTCATACCAACTCTAAGACCTAAGTAAGCATTGGCTCCACCAAAAAGTACTGCCAGTAAAATTCCTAAAATAATAGATGTTAATGTAAATTCGGGTACGACTTTTTCAGCAGAAATGAACGGTTTAAAACTGTCTTCTTTTTTCATCAAATTCCCTCCCTATATATTCATCTTATTACATATTGTAGCACCCCTTGTTTTGTTTTACAATATGCTATATTACATTATATTATTTTTTATGAAACTTATAACTAATATACTATTTATAGTTAATATTTTTTATAAATTATTATTTATGTTAAATATTTAACTATAACAACTTTTACTTCTTGTATTGCTAAATCAAAAGAAATAAATATCATATATATAAAAAAATACCCCCTAGGATAGACTATAATTAGCCTATCCTGTGAGGTATATTTCAATAATTTTAAAATTCTTATAAACTTTTACTATTTCATATTAAAAGTTAACTTGTATTAATAGCATTATTGCACTAAATGCTGCTATATATCCCATTAGAGGCATGATAAATTTTAACCACTTGTCATAAGTTACATCAACCATCTCTAATGTTGCAAGGATCAATCCTGTTGGTGTAATAAAGGAAATTAATCCTAATCCGTATACATAGGCTGAAATTATAACATCTCTTGAAAGTCCAACTGAATCTGCAAGAGGAGCCATAATTGGAATGGATAGAACAGCCAGTCCTGATGAAGAAGGAATAAAGAATCCAAGTACTATAAATATTAAAAGCATTAGTACTATAAATATATTTCCATTCATACCTGCTATAGCACTAGAGAAGAAGTTAAGTATTGTATCAGAAATCATACCATTTTCTAATACAAGGTTAATACTTCTAGCAACCCCGATAACTAATGCAACACTCATTAAATCAGCAGCTCCAGTTACGAATTGGTTTACAAACTCTTTCTCCCCTAATTTTGATAGGAATCCAATAATTATACCAGTTACTAAGAATAGAGCTGTCATTTCTGCGAACCACCAATCCAAAGAAGAAACTCCATAAATCATAACTACAAAGGTTAAAAGGAATATTAACAATATAATTTTGAATCTTAAAGTTAATTCTGGTGCTTCTCCTTGACTAGCAAATTTAGCTTCAATTTTTTCTTTGTCTGCAAATGTTAATGATTTACTTGGATCTGCTTTAACTTTCTTAGCATATCTTAAGATATATATTATAGTAATTAAAGTACCAAGAACAAATGCAATAATTCTGAAGTTAAGTCCATTTGTAAAGCTTATTCCTGCAGCATTAGAACCTATAACTACTGAGAATGGGTTTACTGTTGAGAACATACTTCCTATAGAAGAACCCATGTATATTGCTGCAATACATACCATAACATCATAGTTTGCAGCTAAGAATACGGGAACCATTATTGGATACAGAGCTATTGTTTCCTCTGCCAGTCCAAAAGTAGTACCTCCAAGAGAAATCAAGAAAGTAATAAATACTATCAATATGTATTCTTTTCCTTTAGTTAATCTTGAAAGACTTGCAATCCCTGCATTAAATGCACCAATGTTATTTAATACTCCAATAACTCCACCTATAATAAATACAAATAAAATTATATCTATAGTATCATATACTCCGTTAATAGGTGATAGAATTATATCAATTATACCTTGTGGACTTTGTTCAACTTTTTCATAAGTACCTGGTATAGCTACTGGTTTATTAATACTACCATCTTCAAATTTAGAAATGTCACCAGTAACCTTAAGTTCATCTAAAGTTTCTTGAGTCCCAGGCATTTCCTTTATATCTCCGTTGGGAGCAGTAATCTCAAACATAGTGCTATCTTCATTATAAGATAACTTTGAATATGAACCAGCTGGTATAACATAAGTTAGTGCTGCTGCTAAAAGCAATACTATAATTAATACTGTGAAAGCAGTTGGAAATGATAATTTCCTTTTATTCTTTGCCATGTAAATCCCTCCAATAATTTAGTATTAGTGCTTGCCACATATAGTAGCTTAAATTATTTATATCTACTTTAAGCACATAGTTACTATTTTATTCATAAGCCAATAAAGATTTTCTATTAGTAACACACTTTTAAATATACATATTCTTATGAAACAATGAGAAACATTCATATATTTTTGTATAATTATCCTATGAATTAAGAATTTTTATGCTTTAATTTAAGATTCTAGTCTTCATCATTCTTTAAACGTTTTCAGATTTGTGAAAAAATTTTTATCCATTTCACGCCATAAATTCTTTAATTTCCAGTATTTCCATCTTTGCATCTTCTTTATTTATTTCATAATAATTTTATATTGTATATTATACTCATAACTTTCTTTATACATATAAATACTAACTTGTCCTATGTACTATAAGATTTTAGATATAAATCCAACAAATTTTGACTTTGTACATCAACATTTATCGATATTCTATAATTATATTACTATAAAATCATAAAAAAATAAAGTTTTGCATTCACTCTTTTTCCCCTTTTTTCCCCTTTTTTCTTATTCATTCTCTGTATTACACCTGTATATTCAAATTCCTGTTCATCTTATGTTCATTTTTATAAGTTTTAGTTAAAGCAGGTCACATGACTGGTAGCAGTGATGGTCGGATAGAAATAATATATCCTAAGGGTACAAAATTTAAATACTAAAAAATCAAAGCCATCTGAAAGGAGAAATTTCTCATTTTAGATGGCTTTATTACGTTATTTTAAAATCTGTTTTTTTATATAATCTAGAGTTATCTGTTCACCTTCACTTGCTAACTTATTAAGCAAAAGTTCTAACAGCTCCCTAGTCTCTTCATGGATAATTTGATAGTTCTTACCTCTTTCATAATATATTAAGGCAGAATCATCTCTATATTTCTCCTTTTCATAATTCATAGAGGCACACATTCTATCAATGAACATTTCAATTACATAATTCTTTGGCATTTTCATACCAACTAATCCATCTTGAATCTTCATACCATAATCAATCCAATATTCTAGGTGATGCTTATTTCTTCCCTTATGATGAAGCCAAGCCTTAGAGTATCCTTCTATATTCTTTTGTATTCCATTAGGACTTATATTACCTCTATAGTACTTTATTCCTGCTGAAAACTCTACCCAAGAATACTTAGAAAGATCATGTAAAAATCCTTGTTTATATAAACCTACCTTAAAGCAGTATTTCATAACTAATAACTTATGCTTTGTAATAGTCTTAAAGTGATTAATTGCGTTCATTATGCCTTCATCCCCTAAAAATTATGTTTTATCTAGTCCTATATTAACATAATTTCCTTCTTTAATAAAACATTAAATATACATATGTTCATTTTTTAATACTCCGTTATCCATGGATAAAATTCTATCCGCTACTATAGTTGCAAAAGTCATATCATGAGTAATAATTAAAACTGCCATGGCCTTTTCAATACTTAATTTTTTTATAAGATTCGCTACTTCTTCAGTGATGCTTGGATCTAGGGCAGAGGTTGGTTCATCAAAACATATAAGTTTTGGATTCATTGCAAGTGCCCTTCCTATGGCAACTCGCTGTTTTTGTCCCCCTGAAAGTTGAAATGGATAGCTATTTTCTTTATTTGCAAGTCCTAAAAAACCTAATATTTCTTTAGCTTCATTTTTAGCTTCTTCAATAGCAACTCCCAATACCACCCTTGGAGCTTCTGTAATATTTTCCAAAACATTCATATGTGGGAATAAATTAAAATTTTGAAATACTAGCCCCACATCCATGGGTATTTCCAACTTTTCCTTTCTTTGAGCCCCTTCTCCATCTTTGTATAAATACTTGTTGTTTATTATTATAGAACCCTTATCAGGTTTAGTTAATCCACTTATACACCTAAGAAGGGTGGTTTTTCCACCACCAGAAGGTCCTACTATTACAGTGATTTCCCCTTCTTTTATTTCAAGGTTTACGCCTTTTAAAACTTTACTATCACCAAAACTTTTTTCTAATCCAATTACTTTAAGCACAATATACCCTCCTCTATTGATAGTAGCTATACCTCTTTTCTAATTTTTTAAAGATTTCACCAAATAATGCAATTAAAAGTAAATATATCATTCCTACTATTAAAAGGGGCATAAGAGAAGCTTCTGTATTAGATGCTATTTTACCAACTTTTAGTAGTTCGTCTAATCCAACTACATACACTAAGGCAGTATCCTTTACAAGTGTAATAGTCTCATTTGCCAGAGCAGGAAGTATTCTCTTAATAGCTTGTGGAAGAATTATTTTAAAAAATATGTATTTTTGAGAAAAGCCAAGAACTTTAGCTCCTTCGTATTGTCCTTCCTCTATAGAAATTATTCCAGCCCTAAATATTTCTGCAAAATATGCTGCATAATTAAGAGTAAATGCTAATATAGCAGCGGGAAATCTGTTAAAGGTTATCCCTATAATAGGTAAACCAAAAAATATAAATACAACTTGTAGGAGTAGAGGGGTTCCTCTCATAATTAAAATGTACCCCCTTGTTATTTTGTTCAATATTTTGTTTTTAGATAATCGTCCCTGGGCAACTAGTATTCCAAGAGGTATTGAAATTACAAGTGTTAATATAAATACCTCAATGGTTACTTTTAATCCTTGGAATACTTGTGGTAATAGGGTAATTAAATTATTCATATAAATACACTCCTATTTAATTATATCTTGTCCAAACCATTTTTCGGAAACCTTCTTAGCTGTGCCATCTTTTTTTATATCCTCAAAGGCTTGATTAAGCTTCTCAAGCAATTCTTCATCACCTTTTCTTATACCAACACCATAAGATTCATCTCCAAAATCATCATTTAATATTTTATATTTACCTTCACCTTTTTTGTTTATATAATATCTTGCTAAAATCTCGTCAGCTACAACAGCATCTATTCTTTTTGCTTCTAAATCCATTAATGCTTCATTATTTGTTTCAAAGGTATAAACCTTACCATCCTTAAAGGTTTTTAAAAGTTCCTCTTCCTTGTTTATTGCATCTACTGCACTAGACTGATTTTGTGCTCCAACATTCATACCTTTTAAATCAACTTTACTGTTTATTTTTGAATTCGCTAAAGTTATTATAACTTGTCTATTTTCCAGATATGGATTTGTAAAATTCACCTTTTCTTTTCTTTCTTTGGTTATACTATAACCATTCCATATAAGATCTATTTTTCCTGAGTTAAGTTCTGATTCTTTCATAGACCAATCAATAGGCTGAAATGTTACTTGTTTACCTATTCTTTTTGATACTTCCTTTGCAAGATCAATATCAAAACCTACTATTTCTCCATTATTATCTTTAAATCCCATAGGGACAAAAGTATCATCAAAACCAATTATAAGTGTTTCCTTATCCATTGCATCCTGTGACTTATTGTTACATCCTGCTATTGATAATGCCATTACTGCAATAATTCCATAGATTATTACACTTCTTAATATTTTACTCATTTGCTTATCCCCCCACTTAATTATAATCTACCACTTTATTACTTTACCATGGTAGAGTAATAAAGTAAATACATTTCTTTTTTTATTAATATTTAATCCATATAAAAAAGCCATAAAACTAATTATGGCTTTTTAACACATATAATTTTAAAACAACTTGGCAGTATCCTTAGCTACTTTTATTCCTTGTTCAACTTTCCCTTCAACATCTGCTCCAACAACATCTAAACTTTCTACAGCAATAGTCTTCATATCTTGAATTCCAAAGAATCCTAGGATTGTTCTTAAATATCTATCCCCCATTTCATATGGTGCGTCTCCATATTCTCCTCCTCTAGATACAATGTGTACAGCTTTTTTATCCTTTAAAAGTCCAACTGGCCCTTCTGCTGTGTACTTAAATGTTATTCCTGTAACACTTACATAATCTATATAAGCTTTTAAAATTGCAGGAATACTTAAATTCCACATTGGTGCTGCAATTACATATTTATCTGCTTCTGCAAATTGATATGCATATTTTAGAATTGGGTTCTTCTTACTTTCTTCATTTTTAGCCCCAAATATTTCTCCTAAATCCTCTGGTCTTAGAAAATCTATATTTTCTTTATATAGATCTAAAGTAATTATTTCATCATTAGGATTACTACTTTTATACTCCTCTATAAAACTATCTGATACCTTAAAAGTTCTTGATTCTCCTTCCTTCTTAATATTTGCTTTAATGTATAATACTTTACTCATATCTATCTCTCCTTCTTTTATCTTTTGTGTAGCATTACGCAACACATAATTTTATTTACTATTTTTAAATTTTATATTTTAGTTATCATATATATTGCTTCTGTTTTATTCATTTCTATTATTATTAAATGTGAGTTTTCATTAGCTTTAATTTCAATGTTTTCTTCAACTATTTCTAATGCATCTTGTTCATTTAAATGCACATTATTAATTTCTGAGTTACCTTCAATTTGTACTAAGTATGCCTGTCTTCCTTTATTTACATTAAAGTATATCTCTTTATCCCTTTCTAAATAAGTTGTATACACATTTATATCTTGATGAACATTTATAGGTACATCCTTTAAAGTGCCAGATACCATGTGGAGCCAATTGTTGGTTCTATCTCTCCAATTAAATCTATAATCTCCGTAATTAGGTTTATATCCTTTCTTATCAGGCATAATCCATATTTGAAGAATCCTTAAATCCTCATTGCTATGATTAAATTCACTGTGGTATACTCCTGTGCCAGCACTCATATATTGCATTTGACCTCTCTCTAAGCTTCCAATATTACCCATACTATCTATATGAGTTAATTCTCCTCTTACAATGTAAGTTATAATCTCCATATCATTATGAGGATGAGTGTCAAATCCTGAATTAGCCTTCATAACCTCATCATTTAGTACCCTAAGCACACCAAAATTAATATTTGTTGGTTTAAAATACTCTGCAAAAGAAAAATGAAAATTTCCTTTTAACCATCCGTAGTTACTTTTCCCCATGTTATTACTATCTATTCTCTTTAACATAACAACCTCCATTTTATCACTAATTAGTGATATATTTTTATAAAAATTCATTACAAGTTTTTAAATTTCTTTAATATACTTTTTAACATAATTTTTTCTTCATCCGTTAAAACACTAAAAATTCTACTAATATTTTTAATATGCTTTGGAAAAATGTCTTCAATAATTTTTCTTCCCCTATCTGTTATAGAGATTATAGCAACTCTTTTATCTTCTGGATCTATAATCTTTTTTACTAATCCTTCCTTCTCTAAATTTTTTATAACCACAGTTATATTACCAGAAGTAGTTAATATTTTTTCTATTAACTCATATATTTTTAAGTCTCCCTTATTATATAAGGCCTCTAAAACTCCAAACTGAGCAACAGTAAGTCCAGTTTCCTTTATAGTTTGAAACTCCCTTTTATGAATTTCATGCTCTGCTCTAGTAAATACGACTAAAGTTGATAGGTCTAAGTTATTTTCTTTAATTAATTTCTTTATATCTTTCATAATCTAAATTTATCACTAATTAGTGATAATGTCAACAAACAAAAATAAGATTTAAAAATTTATATTTTAAGGATAATAACCTTATTAATAATAGTAATATATATTAACTCGTCATCAATCTTCTTCTAGTTTCTTCATCAACCTTCTCTAAAGCGTACCTAAAAGCTACTCGTGGCATAATATTTTTATTCTTTAATAGATACTCATATACCTTATCCTGTTCAACCTGTGACAGCACTTTTAGCATCCAGCCATACCCTTTCAATACGAGATGATGTTCATCTTTCATAAGCATATCTGAAATTATGTAAGGATTGATTCCATGATACTTATCTTTTTTAATAGAATAAATTAAGATAACAGCAGCTGCACGTCTCAAAAAAAAGCTTGGATGATTTGTCCAAATTATCACATATTTAAATAGTTCATTATTTTGACTTAATAATTCTCCAAAGGCATGGGTGCAAAAATCATCACAATCTCCCCAGCCTATAGCATACTTCTTTAACCAACTTTCAAATACAAAAAATGTGTCATTATTATACTGATTCCTAACTCTATAAGCCCAATCGTATGCAATAACCCCTAATTCCCATTTATGTTCATCAAGTAATTGTTCACATATATTAAAAATATTATCAATACTTTTATCTTCTATAGTTTTATATAGCTTTGATGAAAACGCTCTAACTTTACTGGTAGTTAGACCATTTTCTTTTGATAACCCTTTAAAATAATGCTTTGCTATTAAGATAATATCATTCACTCGTATCACTACTTTCATATAAAATAAATTCTCTCGTCCCAGTCTCATTCCTTTATTTTATTGTATAGGATATTAATACCATATTCAAATATAAATATATTAACATAAAAAAACTAGTAGCTTCAGCACAAATGAAGCTACTAGTTTTTTTAACTTAGTGGAAGTTTTTATCCATAATACCATTAATGGACTATGGATAATCTGTTTATCTATAAGAAGTTTTTAAAGCTTCTTTTAGTATCCTAGGATTCTTTTTATATGGAGTTACAGGACAGATTTTCTTATTCTTCACTTTGAATAAAGTATATACTGCAATTCTTGCTGCACGTACTGAATATTCTTCAGTAAATACCATGTCCTCTGGTATTTCAACGAATTGACTAATCATAGCAAAGTTAGTTGATCCTTCTGGTACAACCTTTGGTCGATCAGACATCTTACGAGGTTGGAATTGAGAATCTATATAAGGCATCATGCATGGAATAACATTCACCACATCTTCCATAATTTCATCTATCTGATCTTCTAAATGTAAATGATGTAAAAGTTCTATTAACATTTCTTCACCAGTACAGTCTCGCATTGGTTTCTTTACATAATCTCCAACTTTATCTGTATATAACCCATAGCCCCAGAAAATAGTTGTATCCATTGTTTGAGATTTAAAGTGTGGTTGAGCTGCAACTACAATACTCATTAACCAATTAGAATCTTTAAAAGTCATCAAAGCACCACTACCTGGAATATTAGTAGAAATCTGCTCTATTAATTTTAATAGTTTATTTCCTTTACAAGTTACAGTGAAGCTTTCCCAGTTAGTTTCATCTGGATGATTAAAGAAAGGATCCGGATTACCAAGTCCTGGTTTTTTATTAGCAACTTTTCTCCAAAGCTCACCTGAGATTGGAGCACTAGGGTCAAAAGCTGCCGGTGTATGAAGATCACCTAAAGTTGCGCTATCAGTCATACAACCATTAGTCATGATACAAACATCACCTTCATTTAGTTCAATAACTCTTTCTCCATTTCCATCTTCTACATGAATAGCTGTTACTGTAATCTCATTACCTGGTTTAAAATCTAAATCTGTTACCGTTGCATTTATACTAAAATCAACTCCATTTTCATCTAGATATGCCTTTATCGGTAAAATAACAGATTCATATTGGTTATAAGGTGTACGTGTAACCCCTTCTAGTGTTTCTATACGAGAGAATTCAAAAATCATACGATTCATATAACGCTTTAATTCAAACAGACTAGACCACTTTTGGAAAGCAAAGGTAGTTTGCCACATATACCAGAAGTTAGTCTCAAAGAAATGAGGGGTATGACTAAACCATTGCTCTATAGTCATATCATCTAAACTTTCTTCTGGAGTAATCATTAATTTACCAAGAGCCATACGATCTTCATTGTTGAATCCCATGCTTTTTACATCTTGAATTACACCATACTTATCTACTAAACGAGCTTGAGCATGAGTTGGATGTAAATGGTCAAAGTTAAGTATTTCTTCTGTAACACTTTTACCTACCATATCTAAAGATGGAATACTTGAAAATAGTTCCCAAAAATTTTCATAAGTTTCTTCATTTAGCATTCTCCCGCCACGACATAGGAACCCATTTTGTACATCTCCAGCGCCATCATTGCTACCACCAAGAATTTGCATTCCCTCTATAATATGAATGTTTTCGCCTTTAAAGTTACAGTCTCTTACAAGATAAGCTGCTCCTGCTAAAGAAGCCAAACCTCCTCCAACAAAGTAAACTTGTTTCCCTGAATGATCTATATATTCAATTTCCGTCTCTTGACTTTGTGATTTGTTCTTAAGTTTTTTAGCTCCTAAAGTAGCTATTGTCGCTGCCCCTGCTATAGCTCCTATAGCCACTAAAGGATTTATGCTACTTTTATTTGATTTTTTACTCATAATAATTACCTCAACTTTCTAGTTAAATTAATTAATGAAGATTGCTTATTTATTATTATAGTTTAATACAATTAAAATGTAATTATACAGATTTACTTATTTGTCTAAAAAAGTATTAAGAAATTTGAAATAATAAATGTACATTTCATAAACTCTTAATTTTTAAGAACAATAATAGACTTTCATTAACTTTAGGTTAACTTCTATGAAATTTACTGGTATAATTTATTTAATATGTAATATCTTATTGATACTTATTAGGAGGATTTAGTTTTGAGTAAATCTGTTTATAAATTTAAACCAGGCTCTCCTTGGAAAATTGGTGTTACCGAAAGCTGGCTTAATTCCATGGCTAAAAGAGGACTTTTCATAGAAAAAATGGGGAAATATTTCGGTAAATTTAATAAAGATGAACCTAGGGATATGTACTATAGAATAGAAATGTCTGAGGAAAAGGATGAATTGAACGAAGAACAAATTAGAATGTATAAAGCTCGTGGATGGGGATATGTTACAAACTATAACAATTTTCATATTTTCTCATCGCCCTATGAATTCAATACCACAGAGGTTCATATTATCCCCGAAGAATATGCACAGTTATTAAAACCCTTTTATAAAAAAGCTTTAACACAACTTCTTATTTCTTTTGCGATTTTATTTGCATTTTATGCAGTTATCCCTATGTTTATTGCTAAAAGATACGTTAGTGTTTTAGTAAATATGAGTTATCTAGAACTTTTCTCCCCATTAATAATTATTTCAACCTTTATTAATGGATTGTTTGAGATTATATATATAGGCAAACTTAGAAAGTGCCTTTTACAAGGAACCTCCGTGGATCATAATGCACCTTGGAAGTTTAATTATATAGTATCTATTTTTATTAGTTCTTGTCTAATTCTACTTTCAACAACTTTAGTAACTTTAACCTTCACATCATTGTTTACAGGTTATGATGATGAAAAAACTATTCCTGATGATACCACTTCCATGGCAATTATAAGACTAAAGGAAATAGAAAACTCAGAAACCTTAGAAGAAACTCCAATTTCCACTTCTGAGGAAGTTAATTATGAGCGTCGCTACAATTTGAAAAAAACCTTTTTTGCTCCATTAAAGTATACTAGTTTTGAATTGGGGTCTATAATGACTAATCCCACTACAACCTATTTAAAATCTCATGATGCTATACTAAATAATAAAGTATATCAAGTAAGATTTAAATCCATGTCTCAAAAACTACTCTTAGAATTATGGAAGGATGGTGAGGACTCAAAAGCAGATGATACTACGCCTCCTATTTTACATGATGATGAGCTAGATCTTTTAATTGTTCAAGAAACAAGTGATGGATACGAAATCTATGCTTGTAAAGGAAAAGGTGTTATGCGTGTGATATATACCGGTGAAGAAGATGTAAATAAGATAATACCATTGATAAAACAAAAGATTTCTTTAATATCAAAGTAGAATTATATAATAAATTTTCTATGTTAGAATAACTGTAATAATATAAATAAGGACTATATGGAAAATAACTAAGATTTCTAACTTAATTATTTTCATATGGCCCTTATAAACGATTTAATATTAATCATTATCTACTTTTCTTATCTTAACCTGTTCATCCTCTTCAGTTTTAATTGAAATTTCAATCTTTCCCTTTGCTTTATTTCCTACAAATTTAAATCTATATTTCCCCTCTGTTAATTTTATTGTTCTTTCTCCGTTTTCAGTTCCTACTAGTATATCCTCCACCAGTTTTTCTGGACTAACTAAAACTCCTTTAAAATCACCACTTTCAACCTTTGAATCATATTTAATGGTAATTTCACCTTGTCCCTCTGATTCTATATTCCAAATTGTATCTGCTCCTGAAAACTTCCCATATTTAACGGTAATTTCATTTTTAGAACCCGATTCATTCCTACCTACATAGCTATAGCTATCTCCATCTTTTGCAATTTTTTCATTATTATCATAAATATCTGCTTTCCCAGTATCCAATGTACAACCACTAAAAGTGCATAATAATATCATTAAACATATTCCTAAAAGAATTTTAATTTTAAATTTCAATTGTACTCCTCCTTTATATAGTTATCACTTACACCATAAGTGTTTTTAAAACTCTCCATATACTCTTCATCATAATCCTAAATGCTTCCGAGTCTATAGCAATATTGGTTAAAATACTTGCTTCCTCTACTTTAGCTCTACGAATACTAATCACTCACATTCCTCTAGACTAATGCCTTACATTTGAGAGTATATTAAAATTATAGAATATTTTGTATGATAAATCTACAACTGCATAACAATTAATCTCTCAGGTTAGCATAATACTAATTATAAATTAGTATTAAAGTTCATTGTTAAATAACAGAAGTTTAGCACGTGAAGTTTTTTTAGGCGATAGCCAGTT
>NZ_DJBA01000075.1:0-190444 GCF_002435615.1 Clostridium sp. UBA5988
CAAAGCCTTATTTCAGCACGAATTTTAAGGGACGTCCACCAATATTCTCATAGCATGGATATTCTATCACTGTAATTTTCAACAGAGCCTAAATCTAAGGATTAAACGACATTGTTGTATAAGAGATAAAAATCTAAAAACTAAAATAAAAAATGATTATTATATAAATAAAAAAATATATAATAGAGAAACTATAAATAAACATATTTTTTTAAACATTAGTTTTATTAGTATTTAGAGTGAATATTTGTTATTTATTAATGAATATAATAAACTTTAGGAGGAGTTCTATGTTTAATGATACATTGATTGAGTGGATAGGTTATTTAGCATCTATACTAATTACTATTTCTATGTTTATGAAGGAAATATTTAAGCTAAGATTTATTAATTTAATGGGATGTATATTATTTGTAATATACGGGCTGATTATTGGAGCATATCCCGTAGCTATAGCTAATGCAATAATAGTTTTTATAAATCTATATTACTTATATAAGTTATTTAGAGAAATGAATACTAAAAATAATATTTAAATTTTAATATAATAATAAAAGTTAAGCTATAGTGAAATAGAAAAATTACACTATAGCTTTAAATATAGAATTAAAAAGTTAATTTTCTATGTAAATTCATACTAAGTTTACATAGAATTAATTTACAGATAATTTAAAGTATAGTATATTTATCAGAGAGTTTATAATTATTATTTAAGGAGGATATTGGATGTTAAAGGATGAAGAAAATATAAAAAGTGATAATGAAAGTATAGAAGAGGAAAATGTAACAGAAGAAACTATAGCTGAAACACAAGAAAACATGGAAGCAACTTTAGAAAATGAAGAAGTATTAGAGCATATAGATGAAGCTGAAAAGGCAGAAGAGTGTTCTAATGAAAATGTTAAAAAGAAAGGTGGATTTTTAGCCAAACTAGGTGCTAATATAATTGATCAGAGCATAAGTTTATTAATAAGTTTTGCATTACTCTATTTATTTAATTTAATATTAATGCCTTTTGGATATAGATTTGGAGACAAAGTATTAGGATTTTTAGTAATATATGTAATTGTAAATATTTTATATGGTATTATAATAGAAGCTACTAAGCTAAAAACAACTATAGGAAAATCTATTTTAAAATTATAGTAGTTAAAACGTGTCTGTGTTTAGATGCGTTTTTTTATTTATGGAGAAAAATATATATACCATGCTAAAGTATATATTATACAGAAGCAAATGATATAATTATAATAAGAAAAAATTGAATTAAGAAGTTATTGTTGAGAAAGTTATTATTAATAATTAATGTTTTAAGCTGGAGGATTAAATATAAATGAATAGAATCACTACAACAAAGAATAAGAAAATTACAATCTTAGCAACTACAGATATACATGGAAACATTTTAGGATATAACTATGATAAGGGTGAAAGCTTCAATAATAGTGGAATGAATCGTATTTATTCTTATATAAAGCAAGTTAAGAGTGAAAATCTTAATACTTTGGTAGTGGATAATGGAGATATAATTCAAGGAAATACGTTAACAGATGAAATGTATAGTAATAAAAAGGATGAAAAACATCCTGTGATTTCTGCTATGAATTTTATGGGATATGATGCTATGGTATTGGGAAATCATGAATTTAATTTTGGACTTGATTTAATAAAATCTCTTGAAAAGCAAAGTGACTTTCCATTTCTTTCAGCAAATGTAGACTATAGAGAAAGTGGTGAAGACTTTGTAAAGACACATACAATTATAAATTGTGGTGGAGTGAGAGTTGGAATTATAGGGTTAACTACTCCTAATGTACCAAGATGGGTAGGAAATCTAGTGAAGGATCTAAATTTTCATGATCTTGGTGAAACTGCCTATAGGTATGTAAGTGAAATTAGGGATAAAGTAGATATTATAATGGTTATGGCTCATGCAAGCATGGTTTCAGAACATGATAAGAAGAATGAAAGAGATGCAGCTGAAAAAATATTGAGATTATGTCCGGAGATAGATGTACTAGTAGTTGGGCATTTTCATATAACAGTAAAAGAAAAAAGAGGAAAAACGCTCATTGGAGGGGCTACAGATAGTGGACAGGAAGTAATTCGTTTTGATTTAACCTTGGACAATAATAATCATGTTATAGATGGACAAGTTAAAGTTGTATCCATGAAGCCGTATTATCCTAGCGAAGAGTTAAGTGGATTACCAGTTATTAAGAAAGCACATGAAACAACTATGGATTTTGTCACAGAAATAATAGGAGAAGCCACAGAAGATTTTCAACCAAAGGATGAGATAAGCTTTATACCTGAAGGACGGCTTAGAGATACTCCACTTATAGAGTTGATAAATAAGGTTCAACTTATAAATTCTGGTGCAGATGTTACATCAACTTCTTTAATTAGGGATGATAGTAATATAAAAAAAGGTGTTATTACTTATGGACATATTTTCAATGTATACAAGTTTACTACTTTTCTTTATGTAGTAGAAGTTACAGGGAAAGAGTTAAAGAATTATATGGAATGGGCTGCTTCAGCTTACAATCAGTGGAAGTCAGGAGATATTTCTATAAGCTTTACCATGGATATTCCAGGATATCAACATGAATTTTTTGCTGGAGTAAATTATAAAGTAGATATTTCTAAACCAGTAGGTCATCGAATTGTAGATTTAATTTTCAAAGGTGATTTAGTGAAAGAAAATCAAAAATTAAAATTAGCAACCAGTGATTATTGTTATTTTGCAAATTTAAAAGGTAGGAAATTAGCAAAGAATAATTATATTTGGAAATCTTCTAATACAATTAGAGATATGATAGTAGAATATATTAAAAATCAAGGTATTATATCTCCACAAGTGGATAATAACTGGGAGATAACTGGAGTTAATTTGGAATCACCATATAAAGAAAAAATAATTAAATTAGTTAATGAAGGCAGTATTGAATTACCCTATAATAAAGCTTTAAATATAGATGAACTTAAAAAATTGGGTTTAATAGATATGAAGTAGAAATATATGTATTGACTATATATATTTATTATGGTAAATTATACTTGTAATTTTAAATTTAGGAAGGGGACAATGAGATGTTGATTAGAATCAATTGTTAGTTAAATTTTCGAGAAAAGAAAATATTTAAATTAAAAGAGGTTTTGTTTACGTTATAGGTCTATAGTATATCTATAGGATTTTTTGTGATACTTCTTTTTAAAACAATTGAAATGAAATCAATCTTATTGAGCTATTTCTAAATTTTACTTAATTATTATAATTAGCTTTGCTTAAGATGTGAATCTTAAGAAGGGTATTTTATAGGATTATTTTTAGTGAATGCCACAATTATTTATGTTTTAAATAATTTGTGATTTACAAGGTGTCCTAAGTTTATAATAATATTTGTTAATATATATTTTATAAATGTAAAGAAGTACTTAAAGTATGAGTAAATATGGTAACATATTTAATACTTTGCTGTGTCTTTGAATTTATAGGATGTATAATAATATGAAACTTTATCTGTATATACTGGGTAAAGTAGATAATATATACTAAATCAGAGATTAGTATACTAATTAAGTAAAATAAAAATGTTAGATTTGGCTGTAAGAGAGAGATTCTTTCTTACAGCTTTTTTATTTTACAATAAGATGATTTCTAAAAAAGTAAAAAGATAAAGTAGAAAAAGGGGGATTTAATAGTGACTTATTATGAGGATAAGAATATTAGGATAAGAGATATAGAAAAAGGAGATATCATTAATTTGTTTTCTTGTAGAATTGACAAGGAAATTAATAGGTATGATCCAAGACCTATACCAAGTAATAGTAGAGAATTAATTCAAGAATGTAAAATCTATTGTGATAACTTTGAAAGAAATGTGATCAATGATAGATTAGAAGATCGAATGTATAAATATTTTATAATCACCGATAATGATGAAAATTTTATAGGTTTTGTCAACTTCTTTAGTATAGATACAGTTGCAAAGCAGGGGGAAATGGGAGTTACTATAGGTGATAAAAGATATTGGAGGAAAAGCATAGCTTATGACTCTATCAAGATAGCCATGAACTATATATTTAATACCATGGATATAAATAGAATATATGTGGAGATTGAAGAAAATAATAAGCCATCATTATCACTATTTAACAAGCTAGGATTTAAAAAATGTGATGAGTATATGGAAGATGGAGAATTTAAATTTATAGTAATGGATATTCAATCTCATAACTATTAAGTTTTAAATAGTTTCATATACATAAATTTACCTATGCAACTATTTAAATATAGAACTATACAACTAGTTAAATAGTTCTTCTGTTCATGAGGGTTTGTGGGATTTGGTTATTTAGATGATTTGGTAATTCTATACACAAACATAAAGAAGTGACGTATTAGAAATGTAAATTTAGCTAGTAGTAAATAGTTAAATTCAGTAAGTTTAGATAAAGAATAAATTAAAATATACTTAAATTGAAGGGGGGAAGCGATTGAGGTATCTATTAGATAACCTTATTGCTAAATTAATTATGAATAATAAAAAAATGTTAAGTCCAATGATATTAAAACTTGAAGAGGATATGAATTCTGGAAATGATAATGCTATAGATATATTTTGGGAAAAGATCGAAAGAGAAGGGGCGCCTCTTATTGAAGACATAGAGGGAGATGAAGAAAATTCAATTGTAACTGTAATTTGGAGATAGGATAGAGAAATTGATAATATATTTGTTTTCAGTGAAATCTTTGGAGGATGGATGTTCGGAGAAGGGGATAAAAAAACTAATTTATATAGATTAGGCAATAGTGATTTATGGTATAGAAGTGCTATTTTATCTAAAAAAGCTCGTTGTTTATATACATTGATAGCAAATGTTAATGAAGAGTATGAATGGAGGGATGAAGATGTAATCATAGATCCTCTTAATCCTAAAACTTATACACCTGTAAGAGATGAAGAAAATCCAGAAGATATAGCGCTTCTTGTACCTACCGAAAATATAATTGAGATGCCTGAGGCTAAAGAAAAAATATGGACAAAGGAAAGAACTGATAATAAAACAGGAAAAATTCATATGTCTAGATTTAAACTTAAGTCAGATAAAAAGGAAAGAAGAGTTTGGATATACACCCCTTATGGATATGAAGAAGATGGAAGTGATAACAATCTAATGGTGTTTACTGATGGATGGGAATATATAAACTTAGTAGAAGCTCCCAAAATACTAGATAATCTCATAGGTGATAGGCATATAAGTCCTACCTGTGCTGTATTTATTGAAAGCTCAGATAATAGAGCAAAAGAGTTGATTTGTAATAATGAATATTTTGAATTTATTACAGAAGATATATTACCATGGGTTAGGGAAAATTATAAGGTGACAAAAAATCCTAAAAATACAATTATTACAGGATTAAGTTTAGGTGGACAATTTGCAGCTTATGCAGCACTTAATGGATCTGATATATTCGGAAATGTTCTATCACAATCAGGAGCCTTTGCATGGTTTATTGATGATAAGGGAGAAATACAACTTGATTCTGAAGGAAATAGTAAACTAATAGAGGAATACAAGGATTCAGAGGTATTACCAATAGACTTCTATTTAAATATGGGAAGCCTAGAGGGATTTTCAAAAGGTCATGTGGAGGCAAACAACAGAATGATAGCTACATTAAAAAGTAAGGGATACAATGTAACTTCTGAAACTTTTATAGGTGCTCATCTTTATTATGATTGGCAAGATAATCTAGCAAATGGAGTAAAAGCTTTGTTAGTAGATAAACAATAAAGAGGTTAATTAAATAAAATTATTAGATAATTTTCATTATTAAAATGATTTGAACAGATACTTAAGGGGGATATAGTATATGAAATTTCAAAAGTGGTCAAAGGAAATATTAAGTTATGAATTAAGGGATGGATATAGACTAGAAAGGGCTGATAATAAAGGGTTCACTGATTACTATACAGTTTACTCACAGATGAACATTGCTAATGGCTTCTTTATGAAAAGTTATGACGTAATGAGAACTGTAGTGGATGATGAAGATGAATGCTTTTGGATTATTAAAGATGATAAAAAAATAGGTGGAGTGTTTATAGAACCTAATAATATATCAGAATTATTCATTATACCTCCCTATTCAAATGTAGATTTATTATTAGAAAGACTTAAAGAAATTCTAGTTTTTTGGTCAGATACTACAAAGGATATACTTGCGGATATAGTACAACCATCTTTAGTTGAAAATTATGAGAAAATAGGATTTAAGAAAATTGAAAGCGGTAGGTGGATGATAAGACCGATAGAAGAATTCAATATTATGTGGGGAGAAGGTTTTTATGCGAATTTACCTAAAAGAGAAAATCAAGGAGAAATAGGAAAGTTACTTTATGAGGCTTTTGAAAACAATGTGAATCTTCATAGTAGTTATACTCTAGAGGAATATACAGGTTGGGTAAAAGAATACTTTGATGATTATTTAGACAGTGACATGCTAAATAGAGCTTCTACCCTTGTATATGATGGAAATACTAATGAGCTAGTTGGAGTTTGTTATGTATCACTTTGGCAGGAATGGCCTTTAATATCTCAGATAGCTGTTAAGCCAAGCTATGAAGGCAGGGGGATTGGAACTAAGATGCTAAAAAAGGCACTTACTATTCTAAAGAAAGAGTATCCTGTAGTTAGGCTGTATGTTGATATAGGAAATGAAGCCGAGGAGGTTTATGAGAACTTAGGGTTTCTAAAGGGGCTTGAATTGACACAGATGAAGTTAGTTTAATTAAAAGAAATGGTTTCAACATAATCAATTGAAAGGGGTGATGACAATGAAGTTGCCAATAAAAGATTACTTTGGATTATTATATAAGTACTTAAAAAAGCAAAAAAATATGGTAATATTACTATTTTTTATATTAGTTACTAACTTAGTAATACAATTAGCAAATCCACAAATATTGAGATATTATATTGATGCTGTAACAGAGAATTTGGGCAGCGAAAATTTAGTAATAGCAGCTCTATTATTTATAGCTTTTGGAATTATAAGGCAAGTATTTAAAATTATATCAACTTATATTAGTGAAAAGGTTGGATGGACAGCAACTAATGCATTAAGAGGAGATTTAATAGAGCACTGTATAAACTTAGATATGGATTTCCATAAAACACATCAATCAGGAGAGATGCTTGAAAGGGTTGATGGAGATGTAAATGCTCTATTTAGTTTCTTCTCCACTTTTGTGTTGCAATTTATATCAAATTTAGGACTTTTAATAGGAATAATTTTATTGCTATATAAAGAAGATTGGAGGATTGGATTAACATTAACCATGATTGCTATTTTGGATATGGTTGTAATGAAATATATAGAAAAACATTCATCAAAGCATTGGGAAAAATCAAGGGAATTTAGTGCACAGTTATATGGTTTTTTGGGAGAACAAATTACTAGTGTGGAAGATATAAATACTTGTGGCAGTAAAAATTATACTATGAATAGTTTATATAAATTATTTAGAAAAATGCTGCCCGTTGAAATAAAAGCCACTTTAGGACACTATTATATGTGGATAGCTAACATAATTGTCTTTGCCTTAGGTAATGCTGCAGCATTAATACTTTCAGCCTATTTTTATGGGAATTCATTAATAACCTTTGGTACTGTATATTTAATATTTCACTATGTTGAGCTTATGGCTAATCCATTAGAAGAAATAAGATCACAGATGCAAAAACTTCAAAGAGCTGAAGCGAGTATTAAGCGTGTAAAAGAGCTTTTGCAAATTAAAAGTACAATAAAGTACGGCGATAACGGTTTAAATAGTAAAGATTCTATTGATGTAGCTATAGATGGAGTTTCATTTAGTTATGAAGATGGAGAAGCTGTACTTAAAGATATAAATATTAATATAGAAAAAAATACTATTTTAGGAGTACTAGGTCATACAGGGAGTGGTAAAACTACCTTAGCTAGGTTAATTGTAAGGATATACGATGTATGTGGTGGAACTATTAGATTTAATGGAGAGGATTTAAAGAGCTTCACTAAAGAAAGTTTAATGGAAAATATTAGTTATGTCACTCAAGAAGTACAAATTTTTCATGCAACAGTTAGAGAAAATCTCACACTATTTAATCCTAGTATTAAAGATGAAACTATACTTAATATCATTGAAGATATTGGATTAATGCCATGGCTTGATAATTTACCCCAAGGGCTAAATACTATTCTAGATAATGGTGGTAGTGGCTTATCTTCAGGAGAAGCTCAACTTCTCGCTTTTGTAAGAGTGTTTCTTAAAAATCCCAAATTAGTTATTTTAGATGAAGCTACTTCAAAACTTGATCCAATCACTGAAGGACTTATAGATAATGCACTAAATAAACTACTCCAAAATAGGACTTGTATAATTATAGCTCATAGACTTGGAACAGTTGGGAGAGCAGATAGCATTTTGATTCTTGAAGAAGGAACAATTGTAGAGTACGGCAATAGAAATCAACTTTATAAAGATAATAATTCAAAATTTTATAATTTACTACAAAAGGGTATGGAGGAGGTGCTGGCATGATAAAAAGTAAAAAAGAGAAAATTCCAGTGCTTGAGTATATTGGTAAGATGATAATGTATAGACCGTGGTATTATTTACTCAACTGCTTTTTATGGATAACAATTCATATGTTTCCACTGATACCTGGTTTAATTACTAAGAGATTTTTTGAAGTCTTAGAGAAAAGTGGAGGGTTGAATAGTGAAATTCTAAGCCTTATGGCATTAATTTTAGTAGTAGCATTAACTAGATCAATTATTATAGCTATGGGTGGAAGAGTAGATGCTAACCATAGATTTTCTATGAGTGGATTACTTAGAAGAAATCTACTAGAGTGTATTATAAATAATCCATTAATTGAAAATAAGACTTCTTTAGGTGAGTCTATGAACTGTTTTAGAGATGATATAGAAGAGATTGAGACTGTTATAAGCTTCACCTTAGATATAATTGGGGATGGATTATTTGCTTTAGGAGCACTAATTATTTTATTAACCATAAATGTAAAGGTAACTTTATTTATTTTTGCTCCTTTAGTTATAGTAATATTATTATCACAAAAGGCTATGAAGTATATTTCAAAATACAGGACTACTGCTAGGGAAGCAACTGGTGATGTATCAGGGGCTATAGGGGAAATATTTACTGGAATACAAGCCATAAAAATATCTGGAAGTGAGAAGTATATAATTAACAATCTAAATAATCTTAATGAAAAAAGAATGAAATATATGGTGCGGGATAAGATTTTTGTAAATATCATGGATGCTATATATGAAAATGCTGTAACTATTGGTACTGGATTTATATTGCTATTAACAGGTAAATATATGCTGGAAGGGAGTTTTTCAGTAGGAGACTTTTCACTGTTTCTATATTATCTTCCATTTGTAGCTGACTTTGCAGGCTTCCTTGGAGAAATTTTTGCTAGGTATCAGCAAGGGGGAATTGCCTTTAAGAGAATGTTTAAACTCTTAGATGAAAATATGGAAAAAGAGTTATTAGCTCATAATTCATTATATCTAAAAGGTGAATTAATTGAAGAGAAATGTAACCAAGAAGATATAGAATTTAAGAGTTTAGAGGTTAAGGAGCTAACCTATAAGTATAATGAAACTAGTGGTATAGAAAATATTAACTTAAGAGTAAATAAGGGTGATTTCGTAGTAGTTACAGGAAGAATTGGAGCAGGGAAGACAACTCTTATAAAATCTATTTTAGGAATGTTACCTGTAGATAGTGGGAAAATCTATCTAAATAATGAAGAAGTTAAAAATAATAGTGAAAAGCTAACACCGCCAATAGTAGCTTATACATCTCAGAATTCTAACCTATTTAGTGATACTATTAAAAATAATATTCTTTTAGGACTAAAGGATGAAGGAGGAAAATTGCAGCAAGCTATATATTCAGCAGTTCTAGATAGGGATATTAAGAATTTTAAGGAGGGAATAGATACCTTAATAGGTTCTAACGGAGTAAAACTTTCCGGAGGTCAAAGGCAAAGAGTAGCTGTGGCAAGAATGTTTGCAAGAAAGGCTGATTTATATGTCTTCGATGATATATCTAGTGCCTTAGACATAGAAACAGAAATAAAGCTTTGGGATAGGATGTTTGAAAGGAAAAATATAACGGCCTTAGTAGTTTCTAATAGACATGTAGCCTTAAAGAATGCAGATAAAATTTTAGTTATGAAGGATGGAAAAATTGAAGGACAGGGAAAACTCGAAGAACTTCTTAAAAACTGTGAAGAAATGAGGCAGATATGGGGCCTTGAAGCTTAGAAGATAGCCTATATAGAAGAAGTTTCTGAACATCCAAAATTAGACTTTATTTACCTATTGAATAGAAGGAAGGATATTAATTAATCTCCTTCCTTTTAAGCATTTTATACTGAGTTAAATATAATATATTTTATAAGATATATTCCATATGATAATCAAAGGGCTCAAGACTATATAGCTTTTTATTTACTTCTTTAGTTAGTATACATCCCATACACCTATAAAAGGTTTGAGAATTTTCACAAGATGAGGCAGAGATATAAACTTTACTAGCCTTTAATTCTCTAGCTTTATCAATACACATGTTAAATAGTGTTTTCCCAATACCTTTATGGCGGTGGCTGTTTGTAATGTGAAGATTGGACAATTGGATATATTGTTTTTTACTCCCAAAGAAATCATTTTCTAGGGAAGCAAATCCTACTAATTTACTTTCATCAAAGGCTGCAAAAACTGAACCACCTTTTTCAAATGTAGATTTTAATTCATTACATATGGATAATAGCTCATTATTATCCCAATTCTCTTCATAATAGATATCTTTTAGATACTCACTTCCATCATCTCTTAGTCTCCAAGCTCTGTATATTTTCTCATGTCTATCAAAATCATTTAATAGTTCAGGAACTAAGTCAGTTATTTTTAATTCTTTATATATCATCATTTATTTCCTTTCATAACTTATATTAATAGATTATTTACTATCTAAGGTATCTAAATGAGATAATTTATTTGTATAAATTATTCTATGACAACAGCTAGTTATCTGCCAGTGGTGTATTCCAGTATCACCTGTAGATATAAAAAGTTGTGAATTTATAGGAAGCTCAAGAAAACTTCTAAAAAGCATATTTATAATGCCGCCATGAGCAACAATGGCTATAGTAGAATCAGAGGAGTTCTCGCTAACTATCTTTGATAATATGGATTCAGCCCTAGCTCTGAATTCTATCATACTTTCCATTCCATACATAGATGTGTGAGGCCATCTTATATCAGGTTCAGGATAACGCTGATTTGCATCTTCTCTAGATAACCCTGCTAATAGTCCATTATTAAATTCCATAAGTCCATTTTCATATATAATGGGAATGTTAGTAGCATTGGATAATATTTTAGCAGTTTCACTAGCACGTTTTAACGGACTGGAATAAATTTTATCAATACTATAATTAATTGATAAAAAATTTGACATAGCTAAACCTTGTTTATTTCCAAGTTCTGTTAATGAGAAATCTGCTCTTCCTTCATGAACATTCAATATGTCTGCTTCTGATTGACCATGTCTAATTACAATGATATCCAAATTTATAGTTCCCCCTCATAATTAATTTAAGGTTATAAAATAATTATATAATATAAATAAAATGAATTATATGAATTTTTAGTTAAATATAATTGCAATTAAGTGGCTATTCATAGGTGAAGAATAATAAATTTTTAAATAAATTAAAATTTATATATAGATAATATTCATTTATTAACCTGGAAAAGGGTAACAATTATAGCATTTGTATTATAGTTAGTAGAAAAAATTATGGAAGAGACGAACGTTATTATAAGTAAATAATATGAAATTATTAATTATTATAGAATCATAGGAAGTGTTCTACTAATAAAAAATTCTAGATTTTATGTTATAAATAAATAATAAGTGAATTAAAAGGAGTGATACTAATGAAGAGGAAACTTATTACATTAATTATATGTGGAGCATTAGCAGGCACTGCACTGGTAGGATTAACTTTACAAAATAATTCTAAGTACATTAATAATTCAACAATTGAAAGTGTAGATGAAAAAGAAGACACAATAGAGGACAAGAGAAATAAAATTACTTTATCTGATGAAGTAGATGAAGAAGATAAAAACAGTAATGAAGAAATAAGTCTTAGTAAAGATACTAGGTTATCTCGGGGTGGTGGACAAGCTGATAATTCACAAAATGATAAAAATGTAGTTAATAATGAAGAAGGAAGTAATTTAGAGGAAAAAGAAAATTCTAATACTACAGTTAATAATCAAGAAGAAATAACTGAAGGTAATTCTTATAGTAATAATGAAAAGCCATCGGTACCATCTCAGGAAAAAGTAAATACACCATCAAAATCAACTACACCGACTACAACAGTTACAGGTGATTTTTCATCGCAAATAGAACAGCTTATATTTACAAAAGTAAATGAAGAGAGAGCTAGAGCGGGTATGAGCACCTTAAGTTACAGTAGTCTTATGGAGAAATATGCAAGAATAAAGTCAAAGGATATGGGAGATAAAAATTACTTTGACCATAAAGATTTAGAGGGTGAGCTTATAACAGCACAAATGGCTAGAGACGGTATTTCTTATAGATCTTGGGGAGAGAATATAGCTTATATAGGTGGAGTATCTGATATAAATGAACTTGCAAATCAATTTATGACAAATTGGATGAATTCACAAGGACATAGAGAAAACATACTATCCCCTAACTTTACAAGTATAGGTGTTGGTGTATATAAAGCTGGGAATAGATACTATGCTACACAGGAGTTCTATAAATAATAGTACAAGCATTAAAAGTTTCACTGTAAATATATAATTAAGGATTAAATTAAAAAAGCACTAAGATATCTTTAGTGCTTTTATTATACATAAAACATTTATTAAAAGTTATTATTCATTTGTTAATACTGTAAGTTTATTGTAATATATAATAAAGGTTAATCCGATGACTACCAGCTCTAATACTCCCTCTTTTTTTAAAGTGGGAGTTAAGAGCTGGTACGTCCCTGGATAACGATTTCTAACCTTCGGAGAAGCTAAGAACTCTGTTGATCCGATGACTACCAGCTCTAATACCCCATCTTTTTCAAAGTGGGAGTTAAGAGCTGGTACGTCCCTGGATAACGATTTCTAACCTTCAGAGAAGCTAAGAATTCTGTTGATCCGATGACTACCAGCTCTAATACCCCATCTTTTTCAAAGTGGGAGCAAGAGCTGTTAGGTCCCTGGATAACGATTTTCCCTAAAGGACAACGACTTCTAAGTATCAAATAAATTGATACTAAGAAGTCTGTTAGTAACCTTCAGAGAAGCTAAGAACTCTGTTTATAGAGTAATCTAATATTGATAAGGAGTGGAATAATGAAAGTTAATTTTTATAAATTTAATGAAATAGATGATTATAAATTGAAATTTGCAGTAATAATGGCAAGATATATGAATCAGTGGATATTTGTAAAGCATAAAGAGAGAGATACTTGGGAGATTCCAGGAGGACATAGAGAAGAGAATGAAAGTATAAAGGATACTGCAAATAGAGAATTGAGGGAAGAAACAGGAGCTATAAAATTTAAACTTAATCCTATAAATATATACTCTGTTGTAAGGGGGAGTAATGACACTGATGAATATGATGAATATGATGAATCCTATGGGGCACTTTTCTTTGCGGATATTGAAGAGTTAGGTGAACTTCCTAACTTGGAAATTGGGGAAATTTGCTTATTCGATAATCAACCTAAAAATCTTACTTATCCATCAATACAGCCTCATTTGTTTAATAAAGTTTGCAGAATATATACTTTAGATCATGGAGCAAGTATAAATAAACCTATAAGCATTAGGTAGGAGGGAGTTAAAAAATGGGAAAAAACTTTGAAGATATGTTAAAATCAGATTATAAAAACAATGAAGGAAATGATTTGAATTCCATGGGACTTAAAAAACCCATTATGTTAATGTAAGGAGATAAAGTTGCAACTATAAGTCTATCTTGGGGCGGAGCAGGAGATGAAGATATTCTTTGGAGATATGAAGTTGGGAAAAAAAGACTCCAAGAAGATTTTGGGCTTCAAGTTATGGAAATGAAGACAACTCTTAAGGGTACAGAATATGTATACAATAATCCAGAAGAACGGGCAAAGGATTTGATGGAAGCATTTAAAGATCCTTCGATTAAAGGTATTTTTTCTTGTATCGGGGGCGATGAAAGCATAAGAATTTTACCTTATATTGATTACGAAGTAATAAGAAATAATCCCAAAATCTTTATTGGTTATTCTGATAGTACAGTTACACATTTTATATGTATGAAAGCTGGAATTTGTAGCTTTTATGGACCTGCGGTACTTTCTGAATTTGCAGAAAATATAAAAATGTTTGACTATACTAAGTTTTATATAAATAGAGTTTTATTTACTAATGATGTTATTGGTAATATTAGACCATCAGAAATTTGGACAAGTGAACATCTACCTTGGGAAGTAGAGAATAAATTTATTTCAAGAAAAGTAAATAAAAATATGGAATATGAATTATTACAAGGAAGTGGAAAGGTTCAAGGACATTTAATAGGTGGTTGTATTGATGTATTAGAAATGTTAAAAGGAACTGAAGTATGGCCAAGTAGTGACAAGTGGAAAGATGGAATATTGTTTTTGGAAACATCAGAAGATAAACCAGAACCTACTTATGTGGAATATTGGCTACGAAACTATGGAGCTCAAGGAATTTTACAAAATATAAATGGAATAGTTTTTGGAAAACCTTATGATAATGTTTATTATAATGAGTATAAGGAAGCTTTTATTAAGGTCATAAGAGATGAATTGAAACTAAAAGATTTACCAATACTATTTAATGTGAATTTTGGACACACAGCACCTATGATTACAATTCCTTATGGAGCAAAAGCTGAAATAGATTGTGAAGAGAAGGGTTTTTCAATAATAGAAAGTGGAGTTAGGAAGTGATAAAATGAGATACGTTATTGTTTCCGTTATAAAGGGAGAAGCCGGAGATTTTAATAATAATCTTAGAAAAGAAGTTTATGATAAATTTAAGGCTAAGTCTTCGAAATTACCGGCACATTTTACTATAAAAGCCCCCTTTGAATATGATGGAGATATTAAAGAACTAGAGAAATCTATAGAAAATTATTGCACATCTCATAAAAGAGAGCCTTTAGAGATTAAAGGTTATAATCACTTTGATGATAGAGTGATATATATGGATATGATAATGAGTGAAGAGGGAAAGGCTCTTAACGATGAATTAATTAGTAAAATGAGTAGGATTCCTTATATTGAATTTACTAATAAAGATGGTAAGGATAAAATATTTCATATTACCATAAGTTCAAAAAGAATAAAAAGCATATATTATGATCTTTGGAATTATGTAAATAAGTATCCATGCAATTTTCACGGCTATTTTGATAATGTAAGTATTTATAGGTGGGAGACTAATACTTGGGTATTACATAGAGAGTATCTTTTCCAAAAGTAAAATAATATAATAACTACTTAGTGATAATTTAATATCAATAGTTATTATAGAAAATTAATATAGATATAGTTATATATATAATTATAATTACAATAAATTTTTAGTTTAAGCTAGAATAAACTTTATATATTGATAATATATATCTGGATAGGAGTAGCTATGGGTAATGATATAAAAAGATGTATAATGATATTTCCAGAGTTTCAAAATATAAATACAATTAATGAAATAAGAGAAACTTATGATCCTTTTGTAAATAATGTGAGCCCTCATATAACGTTAGTCTTTCCTTTTGAAAGTAAAATTAAAGAGTACCAATTGAAGAATTGGATGAATGAAGCATTAAAGGGTGTAAAGCCCTTTAATGTGGAACTTGAAGGAATAATAAAAATTAGCAGTGATTCAAGTTTATATTTATGTTTAGAGGTAAAGAAAGGCAAAGAAGAGATAAGAGAAATTCACAGTAGATTATATGATGGAATACTTAAGGCGTATAAGCCACAGTGGTTAAGTCAGGTTGAATTTATACCTCATATGACTATTGGTAAATTTAGTTCTGAGGAAGAGCTAAATATTGCGTATAAAAAAATTGGAAACGTGAAAGAAAAGTTTTTTTCTAAGGTGGACAAGATATCTGCAGAAATTGTAGTTAAAAATGATAGATCGATTAGGGAAATAGAGATTAATTTACAAGAGTAGATTATATTAATAAGCATTATAAGGAGACGATATATAATGAAGAGAAGATTTGCTAATAAGCCAGATTGGAGTAGAGTATTAAGGAAAGAGTTTAAAATTGAATTCATAGATAATGAAGAGTTAAGAGGATATATATCAAGTATCCATATGAAAGAGATAACAGAACCCTTAATTATACAAACTAAGGGTGTGGATTATTGTATTGTGGATAAGGAATATTCTTGGATTCAGTATTTTCCAGAAAATAAAAACTATGTATTAACAGTTATGATTGATGAAAAACACAATATAATTCAATGGTATTTTGACATTTCAAAAAAATATGAACTTACTGAGGATGGAATACCTTTCTATGATGATTTATTTTTGGATATAGTAGTGTTAACTACAGGAGAAGTAATTTTATTAGACGAAGAGGAATTAGAGGAGGCTTTAAATAATAAGGAAATAACAGAAAAACAATATAGAGATGCAAAAGAACAGGCTAAGGAACTTATTGTATGGATAAATAAAAACTTTGAAAAATTATATGAACTTACTAAGAAATATTATAACCATTTACAAAATATTTCTTAGGAAATATATTACATATAAGAAGTGTTTTGTATAAGATACCTCTGAGCATGTTTCAAACAAAGTTGAACATTTCATAAGGATTCGTGTAATATTTTTTAGTAGAGGTACAATTTAAAAAATCCACAAAAGAAATTGTAAACCTAATCTTAATAAAAGGATTACAATTTTCGCAAAAGCTATAGAATTGGATGTACACATATGTTAATATATGAGGGAATAAATATTTGAAATAAATATAATAAGTATTAATATGGGAGGTACAACATTGAAAATTACAACTAAGAACATTATATTATGCGCTATTTTTGCTGCATTAACAGCTATTCTCTCACAAATATCAATACCACTGCCATTTACTCCTGTTCCTATAAATCTTGCCATGATATCAGTTTTTATTGCAGGAGGCTTGTTAGAATCTAAGATAAGTGCAATTAGTCAATTGGTATATGTAATAATTGGAGCTATTGGAGTTCCTGTTTATGCAAACTTTACAGGGGGGCTTGGAATTCTAGTTGGTCCTACAGGAGGATATATAGTAGGATATATTATAATTACAATTATAATTGGAGTTATAGTTAAAAGGTTAGGGAACAGTATATATTCTTATACAGTGGCTATGGTAGTAGGTATCTTAGGATGTTACTTCGTAGGAACAGTATGGTTTATGTATATAACTCAAAATGGACTAATAGAGGCGTTGATTATGTGTGTAGTACCATTTTTAATTGGAGATATGTTAAAAATCATTTTATCAGTATTCTTAGTTAAAAAGTTAAAAAAATATGTATAGAGGATCAATAAAAGCACAGTAGATACTGTGCTTTTTTAACTGATTTAGGATTAAAGTATATTTAGCATATATGACTCAGCTATATTTTTATATCCATATTTAATTAATGCTTCTACTACAATACTTCTTACTTCATAACCAGTAGTTATTTCTCTAGATAAAGATATTAAGATTGACTCTACATCTGAAACAATTAGTTCTAGTTCTTTAGAGTTAAGTTGAATATCTACATCAGAGCCAGCATTTTCAACACTAGTTTTAATTTTTGATGGTTCAAAGGAAACAACCTTTCCATTCTTCTTTATAAATTTCATTTAAACGCCTCCTTACTATAGTTATTATTCACACATAAGTTTATTTATAGTAATTATACACTTAAATATATAATAATAACATATATTTAAGTAATAAAATTATAGTACTAATAAAATTTTATTTAAAAGAGGAATAATGAAAAATTTGTAGAATTTAATAAGTATATGTTAAAAAACATATAGATTATTCATTATGAGAAATAAATTTTCTCATAATGAAAAAGGTTTAAATTGAAAGGGGATTATTATGACTAAGACTCAACTAAAAGCAAATATTTTACTTCTACTTACAGCTGCAATATGGGGCTTAGCATTTGTAGCTCAAAAGGTAGGAGCAGAACATGTAGGAGCTTTTACATATAATGGTATTAGGTTTGCCCTTGGAGGTATATCGTTGATACCCTTAATTTTATTTTTAAATAAGAAAAAGGGAGAAAATGAGAAAACCCAAAATGATGATAGAGATTCTTTAAAACTTACAGTTAAAGCTGGGATAATTGCGGGTTGTGCCTTGTTTATAGCAACAAGTCTTCAGCAAATGGGAGTTATGGGTACAACTGCCGGAAAGGCTGGTTTCATTACTGGACTCTATATGGTTATAGTTCCTATATTAGGATTATTTTTAAAGCAAAAGGTTAATAAAAGTACTTGGATAGGAATAGTTATAGCAATTATTGGATTATATCTATTAAGCATTAATGAAGATTTTTCTATATCAAATGGTGATTTATTAGTATTAATAGGATCTGTAGGATGGGCTATACATATTTTATTAATTGACAACTTTACTAAAAAAATAGATCCATTAAAGTTATCAAGTGTACAATTTGCTACATGTTCAATTTTAAGTTTAGTAATGGCTATTATATTTGAAGATATTAATATGGTAGGGATTTCTGGAGCTATGGTATCAATATTATATGGTGGCCTTTTATCTGTAGGAGTTGCCTATACTCTTCAAGTAGTAGCACAAAAAAATGCAAAACCGTCACATGCAGCTATACTTCTTAGCATGGAATCTGTATTTGGTGCATTAGGAGGTGCTATGTTCTTAGGAGAAAGAATTGGTGCTAGAGGCTTAGTTGGATGTATACTTATATTTATAGCTATAATAATTTCTCAACTAAAGCCTTCAGAAAAAGGTTCAAAAGATATGGCAGAAAATATTTAATATTATATTAAAGCTTGTACTATAGCTACTGCAATTATGAATGTAGTAGATTATAATACAAGCTTTATTCATATTAGGTTATAGTAGAAAATAAATATAAATTTTATAAATATAATATGATAATGGTAGTAAATATAAAATCTTTAATATTTTATTAAAGATTTTTTCACCTATTGAATTAGTTTTAAGATTAAGGAAATTAATATTAATTTTTAGTGGAAATAATAATTCTACTCCTTGGTGAGTAAATAAATCTAGAAATATATGTGATGCATACCCAAACCAAAAGCCATAGCATAATATTTCTATTACAACATTCCAGTTGCTTATGTAAATAAAAAAAATATAAACTATATATAATACTATTAAACACAATAAACTATGAGTAAAACCTCTGTGTTTAAATTTTTTACCTAAGGATTTTGAAATTAACGGATATCTTTTGCTTATATAAGAACTTTTAAGATCTATATCAGGAAAGAGTGCTCCAATATTTACTGCGCGAAAATATAAAATTATCAATAATAACTGATAAATTAATAGGTAATTGTTTAAGTTCTTTAGGATCATTGGGTAAATAGTTATAACTCCAATTAAAAATCCACCAGATTCATGTGTTTGTTTTGTCATTTTTTCACCTGTCATCTTTTGTTTTACTACTAATTATTAAAGCTATAATATCTGCTCAGTAGTTAAATACATTATATATTAATTATAGGATTACGTACATATGTTTTTGTGATATGTATGATAAAATTTTGATAATGTAACTCTATATAAATCAAGTAAGTGAAATTTAAAAAAGATGTTTGTTTTATTGTTCTGCAAGGAATAAAGCTGTACAATGATTAATTAGTTTAGTTTAAGAAAAAAATAGTGAAGTATGTTAATAAGGGAAATTATAATAATTACAATGAAGTTAAAATATGGTATAATTATTTCAATATGTAATTGGGGGGGAGCGCCATGAAAAACATTCAACTAGAAGATTTTACAAAATATAATTTTTTATCATCTCTAAACTATTCACCAAAGGGAGATTCGGCTTGTTTTGTAGTATCTAATTGTAATTTAGAGGATAACACATATGATTCTAATTTGTGGCTTTATGATTTAACTTTAAATAAGTATCATCAATTGACTGCTTTTAATAAAGAAAGAAGTTATATATGGCTCCAAGATAATGAGACTATATTATTTCAAGGAGTAAGAGATAGTAAGGATAAAAAGAAACTTGAAGATGGTGATGAATTTACTCAATTCTACAAGTTAAATATCCGTGGTGGAGAAGCTGTTAAGGCTTTTAAAATTCCTATGTTAGTTGATACTATAGTTGAGGTGGATGAAGATACATTCCTATTCACGGGGATTCATAAAGTAGGGGGAAAAAGTTCAATTGGACTTTCTGATGCTGAAAAAGCTGAGGAATTAAAGTGTAGAAAAGAAGAGAAGGACTATGAAGTTTTAGATGAGATTCCATTTTGGAGCAATGGTGGTGGATTCACTAATAAAAAGAGAAGTGGATTATATAAATATGTAGTAAGTACAGAGGAGATAAATTTAATAACTGATGAGTATACTTCGGTTATGTCATTAGAATTAAGTGAAGATAAAAGTAAGGCAGTATTTGCTGCAAGCTCCTATAAAGATAAGGCAGAAATTAATGATGAGCTATATATTTATAATATTAAATTAGATAAGCTTTCTTTAATTAACGGAGAAGAAAAATTTTCTTATAGCTATGTAAATTTCATGGATGAAGATAAATTAATAGTACTTGGAAGTGATATGAAAGAGTATGGAATTAATGAAGATGGTAAATTCTATCTAATAGATATAAATACTAAGATTAAAACCTTATTAACTCCAGATTTTGATAAAAGTACATGGAATTCTGTAGGTTCAGATTGTAGATATGGAGGAGGAAAATCTATTGTAAGAGATAGTAAATACTTATATTTTATAACTACAGAAATAGATAGTTCTTATATAAACAGAATCAATATAGATGGAAATATAGAAAAAATAAGTTTCAATAAAGGGTCTGTAGATTGTTTTGATATTAAGAATGGTAATATATTATTTATAGGCCTTAGAAATCAAAAGTTACAAGAAATATATTCTTTAAAAGATGATATAGAGTGTGAAATTTCAAAATTTAATCAGTGGATTCATGATGAATTAAAAATCTCGAAACCAGAAAGAGTTGAGGTTGAAACAGAACCAGGTGTTGTAATAGAAGGATGGGTATTAAAACCTGTAGACTTTGAAGAAAATAAAAAATATCCTGCTATTTTAGATATTCATGGTGGACCTAAAACTGTGTATGGTGAAGTTTTTTATCATGAGATGCAACTTTGGGCTAATATGGGGTACTTTGTATTCTTTTGTAACCCAAGGGGTAGTGATGGTCATGGGAGAGCTTATGCAGACATTAGAGGAAAATATGGAACTATTGATTACCATGATATAATGACTTTTACGGATATAGTTTTAGATAAGTACAAAAATATTGATGTAAACAATGTAGGGGTAACTGGTGGATCTTATGGAGGATTTATGACTAACTGGATAATTGGTCATACTGATAGATTTAAAGCTGCAGCATCTCAAAGAAGTATATCTAACTGGATTTCTAAGTTTTGCACTACAGATATAGGGTTTTATTTTGTAGATGATCAAAATGGTGGGACTCCATGGAGTAATGTGGATAAATTATGGTATCATTCACCGCTTAAATATGCAGATAAAGTTAAGACACCAACTTTATTTATACATTCAGAAGAAGACTATAGATGTTGGTTAGCTGAGGGTATACAGATGTTCACAGCTTTAAAATATCATGGAGTTGAAGCTAGACTTTGCATGTTTAGAGGAGAAAACCATGAGCTTAGTAGAAGTGGAAAACCTAAGCATAGAATAAGAAGAATTACAGAAATAACAAATTGGTTTGAAGAACATTTAAAATAATTGAATGAATTGTAAATGAAAAAATTCAGAATAGGAGGAGTAATATGGCTATGACTTTTAAACTTATTTCCTTGATTTTAATAATAATCTATGGTGGATTATCTATGTTTGCTTGTGCTATGGCCATCAAAGAAAGCAGAGAAAGTATTTTCCCTAATTTATTGATGATTACAGGAAGCATAGCTATTTTACTTGCTTCTATTACACAGTTTAAGAGTGGAAATAATATGTTATATATACTTTTGTTAGGATTGATATCAATACATGTAGCTGCAATAATTCATGGATATAAATTATTTAATAAGCTGAATTTAAAACATCATATACTAAGGGGATGTATTTCTTTGATAATTTTATTATGCTATTATGTAGGTTATTTTTCTTAGTATTTTAGTAAAACACTGAAAACATAGGATGAAAAATATATAAAAATATGTTTTAATATACTTATGAAAGAATATGAAAGGGGTAACTTAAGATGGCAGTAAAGAAGATAGTTCAATATGGAGATGAACATTTAAAAAGGGTTAGCGATACTGTAGTTGAGATAAATGAAGAAATAAGAGAGTTAATACAAGATTTAAAGGATACATTATCAACGGTTGAAGGTATTGGACTTGCAGCACCACAAATTGCTGTAAACAAAAGAGTTATATTAATTGACTTAACGCCTGATAATTCTTCGCCTTTAATACTAATTAATCCTAAAGCTATTATAGTATCTAAAGAAACAGCTAGAGATTATGAGGGATGTCTTAGCTATGTGGGGTATGAAGGATTGGTTGAAAGACCTACAAAAATGATAGTTGAAGCATTAAATGAAAATGGTAAACTTGTAAAGTATGAAGTAGAAGATTTTATGGCAAGAGTTTTTTGTCATGAGATGGACCATTTAGAAGGAATTCTTTATATGGAAAAAGCTGATGAAATGTACGAATTAGTGGAAGGTAAAGAATAAAAGTTATTTATTGGTAATATGAAAATAGGTGGGACTGTTAAATGGTTATTTATAAATATAACCTTTTAACAGTTCTTATTTATTTTGTGAACTTAAAGTTATTATAAATAACTTTAAATAGACTATTTTAAAACTTTCATATAGATTTATACTAAAATTTAGATTATTATATAATAAAGGTAAAATTTAAGCTTTATTATATATAATAAGTAAAATATAGAGTATAAAGAAATACCTAAAAAAATATAAATTTATAAATTCAGTTAATTAAAGAAATCTTGCATATAGAGACTTAGAAATGCAGAAATTAAGTAAATGTAGTAGAAATATAACAAATAAAAATAAAGGAGTACTATATTATGAATAAACAAGAAATTATTGAGATTTTAGAAGATAATGCTTTAGAAAATATTATAGAAGTAAAAAAGCATGATCATTGCTTCATAGTTAAATTTTCTTACGAATTTGACGAGTTAGAAATTGAAGGAGCTAGAGAATTTGCAAATGAAGATTGTGATGAAAAAAGAGAAGGAGAACAATGGTATGAAGAGTACTTTCTACCTTATTTAAATGATACTGCAATAGATAATATTAATGATATAGTAGATGAAATTTCAGAGGAGTATGATTTAGATTATGAAATGCTGTCTTATGAGCTTTCTGAAGATGATTATGATTCAATGAATTTTTTAGTTGCATTTTATAGAGAAGTTTTACCTGTAGATATTGATGAATTAATTATGGAGTTATAATTAATTATGAAAAAAATAATCATAATAAATGGTTCTCCAAATAAAGAAGGTCACACAAATAAAATAGTAGATTCAATTTTGAAAGGTATTAATCTCAACGTGGAGATAAAGTATATTAATTGCTATGATATGAATATTAATCCCTGTATTGATTGTAAATATTGTAGTAAAGTATTAGGTGAGTGCTCAATTAAAGATTCCATGACGGATATTTATAAACATATACAAGAATGTGATATAATCATTTTAGCATCTCCTATGTATTTTGGTATGTTTCCATCACCATTAAAATCATTGATAGATAGGTGTCAAGTGCTCTGGAGTAAAAAGTTTATTTTCAAACAAAATACAAAAGAACGAAAACAGGGTATATTTATATTTAATGGGGGCAGTTCATGGAATAATATGTTTACCCCTATGGAAACTATAGGTAAATATTTTTTTAATACCCTTAACTGTGATATTTCATTTAAGCTATATATTGACAATACAGACAAAAATTATAATTATATTAATAAACATTATGATGATATTTTAAAATGTCAAAACATGATAAATGTAGAAGTGCATTAGGCTAATTTCTTATGTTTTTTATCATTATTAGAATTATTACTCATCTTTTGATATTCTACGATATATTCATCTAAATGTTGAGAGCATATTACAACAATATTATCTGTAGGTCTCTTAAATCTAAGCAGTACATGTAGTAGTAGTTTAAAAGATTTAATTTTTTGATTTAGGAATTTAAATTTTAATAACATACCATCACATCCTTAAACTTTATATTTTTATTTTAACAGAGATATAGCATAATGTTAATGATTATTAATAGTCAAATTCATATTAAGTTTTACAAAAATCACCATAAAAGCGATAAATATATCATAAAAAACTTATAAGTAAATATATGAAGATGACTTAAAGCCATTTCTCGGATATCAAAGTAAATATAATAATACATTTTGCGACACGCAGCAAATATAAATTTAAAATAATTAAAAAAATACCTATAAATAATACTATAATTCACATCATAGTAATTATTTGGTGGATATTACTATATAATCATATAATAGACTATTAGGAGGAAAAATGGATAAAGAATATATAAATATTGATAATATGAAAATAGAAGAAGTTATTGAGGAAATAAACTTTTTATATAAAAAGAGCCAAGAATCTGGTTTAACAGAAGCTGAAAAAAATAGACAGCAAGTTTTAAGAAGAAGGTATATAGATAATGTTAAAAGAAATTTTAAGGCTCAAATTAGTGGATATAAACCTGTAGACCCAAAACATAATAATTAGTAAAATAGAATTTAGGTAAACAATAATTATAAATGCAAGGTATGAGGTAGGGGAGGCACAAGATGGGAGTAAAAGTTTTAGATTTGGTTAACAACTATAATTTAGAGGTTTTAGTAGAAGGAGATTTAGAATCTAATATTGTGGTAAGTGAGATAAATAGGCCTGGATTACAATTTGCTGGTTTCTATGATTATTTCGATAATAAGAGAATTCAAGTTGTAGGTAAAACTGAGTGGAGTTATCTAAAGTGTCTTGATCCAGAAGTAAGGATACGTAGAATAAAAAAATACTTTTCTTTCCCAATACCTGGAGTAATAATTACAAGTGGATTAAAAGTACATGATGAATTTTTAGAAGAAGCAAGAAATAAAAATGTTACTGTTCTCAGAAGTATTGATAAGACTACAAAATTCATTAATAGGGTTAGTAATTTTTTAGACTCAGAGTTAGCTCCAGAAACTAGGCTCCATGGTGTTTTAGTAGATGTGTACGGAATTGGCATATTGATTATAGGAGAAAGTGGAATAGGAAAAAGTGAAGCAGCATTGGAACTTATTAAAAGAGGTCATAGGCTTGGAGCTGATGATGCAGTAGATATTAAAGAAATAGATGGAAAGTTATATGGGTCTTGTCCTTATATAACTACTGGAATGCTTGAAGTTAGAGGCATGGGAATTATTGATTTATCAGCAATTTATGGTAGTAGCTGTATAGTTTCTCAAAAAAATATTAACTTAGTTATTTCTTTAGTTAATTGGGATGTAAATGATAAATATGAAAGACTTGGAGTAGATAAAGAGTATATGGAGATACTAGGGGTTGAAGTAGAGAAAATAGTGTTACCTTTAAAGCCAGGCCGTAATATAGCGGTTATAATCGAAGCTGCAGCAGCTAATTTTAGATATAATGCCACATCAAATTGTACTGCGGTAGAAACAATTGAAAAGCGAATCATGGATAGTCAAAATTCTTAAGAGGTTTAGTGCAAAAAATATAATTTAAAGAATAATTTTATAAAAATTTTAAGTTGTATTAGTCACTTACTTATAAAGTTTACTATAATAAATTTAAATATAATATACATTTGAAATTTTCACAAATTTGAATTGTAAATCAATTTCAGTTGAGTTAATATAAAAGTATAATTATATGACTATGATTTTATTGGGAGGGATTTTAGTGGAAGATTTAAAAAAATTAGAAAAGAAATATGAATTGGTCTGGGATAAATACGGAAAGGAAGACCTTGATAAGGCATTCGAATTATCAGATAGATATATAGATTTTATGTCAAAGTGTAAAACTGAAAGAGAATGTGTTACTGAATTCATAGAAATGGCAGAAAAAGACGGATATTTAGATATAAATCAGTGCATAGCTGAAGGAAGAAAGCTTAAAGCTGGAGATAAAGTTTATGCAAATTGCATGGGAAAAACTCTTGCATTATTCTTAATAGGAACAGAACCTATAGAAAAAGGTTTTAAAATATTAGGAGCACATGTTGACTCACCAAGACTTGATCTAAAGCAAAATCCATTATATGAAGATTCAGATTTTGCAATGCTTAAAACTCATTACTATGGAGGAATTAAAAAATATCAGTGGGTTACTATACCTCTAGCAATTCATGGTGTTGTGATTAAAAAAGATGGAAGTGTAGTGAACATAGTTATAGGTGAAGATGATAGGGAGCCAGTAGTAGGAATATCAGATTTACTAGTTCACTTATCTGCAGATCAAATGGCTAAGACATTAGCTAAAGGAATCGAAGGCGAAAGTCTAAATGTATGTGTTGGATCTATACCAGTAGAAGATAAAGAAGCTAAAAATAGAGTTAAACTTAACATATTAAGACTTCTTAATGAAAAATACGGAATTACAGAGGAAGACTTTGTATCAGCAGAACTAGAGGTTGTTCCAGCAGGAAGAGCTAGAAGTTATGGTTTAGATAGCTCAATGGTTATGGCCTATGGTCATGACGATAGAATATGTGCATATACTTCTTTTGAAGCAATGATGAAAATTAAGAATACAGATAAAACTTGTATCACATTACTTGTAGATAAAGAAGAGGTTGGAAGTCAAGGTGCTACAGGAATGCAGTCAAGATTCTTTGAAAACACTGTAGCAGAACTTGTAAACCTTGTTGAAGATTATAGTGAACTTAAAGTTAGAAGAGCACTTGCAAATTCTAAAATGCTTTCTTCAGACGTAAGTGCAGCTTTTGATCCAAATTATCCATCAGTAAGTGAAAAGCAAAATAATGCATTCTTCGGTAAGGGTGTAGTATTCAATAAATATACTGGAGCAAGAGGAAAAGGTGGATGTAATGATGCAAATCCGGAATTTATTGCTCAATTAAGAAGAGTAATGGATAAGCATAATGTTTATTGGCAAACATCAGAACTTGGAAAAGTTGACCAAGGCGGCGGTGGTACTATAGCATACATTCTTGCTGAATATGGAATGGAAGTTATAGATTCAGGTGTAGCTCTACACAATATGCACGCGCCATGGGAAATTGCAAGTAAAGCAGACATATATGAAACTTGCAGAGCTTATGAGGCATTTTTATTAGATATATAATTTAAATAGTTGTGAAAAATATAAAAGGTGGAAGAAATATTCTTCTGCCTTTTATATTTTCTTTTATTTGTAACTATTCTTCTGTAAAGTACTTACATATGCCATATAAGTTATAGGAAATTGGCACTTCAGTTATATTCAAGTAATCAACTTCATATTTTCCATCCCAATCATAGATAGATATATATTTTTCGTTAAATATAGTTATGCCATATTTTTTATTTGGGAATTCAATATATACTTTATATTTATAAGATTCAGGTAAATCATTAGGTTTTTTTATGAAATAGCTTTCATCTAAGGAATTTAAAAAACTAACAATATCTTTAGATTCTGTAGAAGGAAAATCAAATTCTTTAAAAAATTCTTTATAAAATACAGAAATACGCGTTGGTTCTGATTTGTTAAGATTGCTTACTAGTTCTTGAGTGTAATAATCAAGATATGTTTTTTCTTTATTTAGTGATGACTTTACCTTTGTACAGCCAGTGGTTATTGTTATTATAATAATAAATAAAATTAGAAATTTCTTTTTCAAAATATCAACCCCTCTATTCCTTATAAATTATGAAAGTTAAGGTGTAATTATTACTACTAATAAGAAAAAATACTAGGTATAATATATATAAATAAAAATGTAATGTTTGGATTATAAATATTTACCATTAAATAATAAAAATTATTTTTATTATTAATAATAAAGAGATAGAAAAACTTAAGAAACAAATTGAAAAACTTACAGATAATATGTGGAAATAATAATGTTAATTTAATCAAAAAGATATGTTAGACATATGTTTTTTTATGGAAAACAATATACTTTATACATATATACACTAAGAAAATAAAATTATAGAATATATTTTAGCACTTGGAATTTGAGTCTTAGTTAGAATTGACAATTATACTATTCGGCTATACAATTGAATTGTTAAAACTTTATCAAATCAGTATTGTTAAATAGTTTACATTATTTATTTTATGATAGGGGATAGATTTTCCATGGGTATACTGAAATTTAAAAAAGCTAATTGTAAGAACTGTTATAAATGCATTAGAAATTGTCCTGTTAAAGCTATAGAGGTAAAAAATCATCAAGCTCAGATCATTGAAAGAGATTGTATTTTATGTGGTAATTGTATGGTTGTTTGCCCACAGAATGCTAAAGAAGTTCGTAATGATGTATTAACTATAAAGAATTTGATCAGGGAGGGGAAACAGGTTATTGCTAGTATAGCGCCTTCTTATATTTCAAATTACAACGTTACTCAGTTTTCACAATTTGCTAATGTGCTAAGAAAGCTTGGATTTAGTGATGCTTTTGAAACGGCAGAAGGGGCATACATAGTCAAAAGTGAATATGAAAATTTGATTAATAATCATTGGAAAAATGTAATTATATCTTCATGTTGTCCTACGGTTGTTAAATTAGTTCAGAAGCATTATCCAGAAGCGTTAAAGTATTTAGCACCTGTAATTTCACCAGTGCAAGCTCATAGTAAATTATTGAAAAGTAATATGAAGGATGCTATTGTTGTGTTTATTGGTCCATGCATATCTAAAAAAGAAGAATGTGGAAGTGGAGAAGAATACAATGATATAACCATTACTTTTGAAGAGTTAGATATTTGGATAAATGAAGAAGGATTAAAATTTGAAGATAATATAAACATAGATAAAAGCACTTATGTTTCCAGATTATTCCCCATAACTGGAGGAATTTTGAATACAATGAATAAAAGTTCTGAGTATAGATATATTGCTATTGATGGTCTAGATAATTGTATAGAAACCCTAAAAGAAATAATTAATAATAATCTAGATAATTGTTTTATTGAAATGAGTGCATGTAGTGGTAGTTGCATAAATGGTCCAGCATCATCTCATAACAAATCCTTACGAATATCTTCAATGAATAAGGTAGAAAGTATAGCATTGAATGAATGTAATCCTACTGATTTTGATTTAAAATATAGTATTGATACAAGTAGAAGAATTACAGATGAACAAGTAGTTGTTCAATCTCCTAGTGATAGGGAGATTAGCAGTATATTAAGAAAAATGGGGAAAAATAGTATTCAAGATGAATTGAACTGTGGAACTTGTGGGTATTCAACTTGTAGAGAAAAGGCAATAGCAGTAATTTTAGGAAAAGCAGAAATAAGTATGTGTTTACCCTATATGAAGGAAAAAGCAGAATCTTTTTCAGATAAGATTATAAGTGTTACACCTAATGCTATTCTTACTGTAGATACTAGTTTAAAAGTTCAACAGATTAATAAATCAGCTTGTGACATATTTGAAATTCAAAATTCCAGAGACATTATTGGGTTTTCAGTATCTAGAATTTTAGATGAATTTGATTTTATAAAGGTAATAAGCAAAGAAGAGAATGCAGAAAATGAAAATGTTTACTTGCCTGAATACGGTAAGTTTGTTAAACAGAATTTTATATATGATAAAAATAGCGGAATTGTTATTTGTATAATGAAGGATATAACTAAACTAAAACTAAAAAGAGAGAAATTAATTAAAGAAAAGACACTTAGAGCAGAGATAACTGATAAAATTGTTGAAAAGCATATGTGTATTGTACATGAGATTGCATCATTACTTGGAGAAACAGCAGCTGAAACTCAAGTAGCACTTACAGACCTTAAAGAAGCAATACTTATGGAGGAAGAGGATTATGACTAATTTGTTTTTGGAAAGCGGATTTGCAAGCTTTAACAAACATGGTGAATCTATCTCTGGAGATTTTTATACTACAATAAAAGGTAAAGATAAGACTACATTTGTATTGTCTGATGGGTTGGGAAGTGGTATTAAGGCTAATATACTAGCAACTTTAACATCAAAGATATTAGGCACCATGATGGCTAGTAATATGTCTATAGAGGAAAGCGTATATACAATAGCTAAAAGCTTACCAGTTTGCAAGGTTAGAAATATGGCATATTCAACTTTTACTATACTTCAAATTTATCAACGAGGTGATGCATATTTAGCACAATTTGATAATCCTTCAGTAATTTTAATTAGAGAAGGGAAAAACGTTGTATATGATTCAATGTGCAAAGTTATATATGAAAAAGAAATACATGAAAGTAATATTAAGCTTTATATAGGAGATATGATAATACTTTTAACTGATGGAGTTACAAGTGCTGGACTCGGAAGAACTACAAAAAATGGGTGGAGAAGAGAAAGTGTTATAGAATATGTTCAGAGATGGTATACTCCGGATATGTCACCACAAAGGATGGCGGCAACCATAGCAAATGCATCTATGGATTTATATTTAAATTCCCCAGATGATGACATAACCGTTGCTGTGTTTAAAATTTGTGAGAGAAAAGTAGTAAATCTTATGATAGGTCCACCAGAGCATAAAGAAGATGATAATAAGGTATTAAAACTTTTTTTTTCAAGAAAAGGTAAGAAGATAATTTGTGGAGGAACTACGGCTAAGATAGCAAGTAGATATTTAAATAAGCCTATTGTAATAAACAACAATACATGCAATGAGGAAATACCATCAACTGCGTGTATTGAAGGAGTAGATTTAGTTACAGAAGGAGTTATAACTTTGGAAAAAGTTTTAAATATTGCTAAACAATATAGTGTTACATCAAATATATCCTTAGATTTAAGGAATAAAATAGACGGAGCTTCCATGATAGCAAAAATTTTATTTGAAGAATCAACTGATATAAATTTTTTTATAGGGAATGCAATAAATCCTGTTCATGATGATTCCAATAGTCATATTAGTTATACTATAAAATTAGGAATAATAAGAGAATTAGAAAAGATACTTAGTAATATAGGTAAAAATGTTAAAGTGAGTATGTGTTAAAAAAGAGTTTAAAAGAAGAAAAGTTACAAAACCCTAATCATAGTATGTTTTATGATTAGGGTTTTACCAGTATAGTTAAATCATATTTTGAAACATTTTAAGTATATTTAATAATCCATAGCCCCATTGAGGATTAGGATATATATCACCAAGACGTTGTACAGCGCCTCTTGCTATATAGGTTTTCATAGATTGAGAATACATGTAAGGATCATTAAGTCTAGTAAATCCCCATTCAAATAACATAGCACAAGCACCAGCAACAACAGCAGCAGCTACACAGGTGCCATTAACTGTTGCAATTTCGTTGTTAGGAGCTACTGTTATAGCATTTACACCACCAGCTGCTATATCAACGTAATTAAATTTAAGGTTGTTAAAACCTGCACCAGAGTAGTTTAGAAGATAATTATTGCTTTGATTATAAGCAGCAACAGAGATTACATAAGGGGAATTGCTTGGATTAGTAGATGTCCCAAAGGGATCTGCATAGCTAAAGTGAGTACCACCAACAGTTAAGCCCTCTTCTGGAATCCAAGCATTAAAGTTACCTTTTAAAACAGTATTTGTAATCAATCTAAGTTTCCATATGCCTGATTGTATATCATAAAATCTAATTCGTATTAATTCATCACCGGTAATATCTTCAGGTAAATGGTAATTAACTTTGACTGAAGTCCTTTCGAATATATAATCGTAATATTCTGTATCATTAATTACGGCTCCAATAATACCAGTGCTTTCACCGGAGGGAGAGATAATTTCTACTGACATGATATTAGGTGAATCTACCCAAATATCCATCCAAAGACTATTTTGTTCTGGAGATACATCAACTTCTACTATATGAAGTTCTCCAGGTTCGGATAGTATTCCAGAAGTATGGCATCCTTTATCTCTTTGATTGCCAGTTGGAACAACCACTATAAATCCACTATTTTGGCTTAAAGACTCTATATACTGCTCTAAGATTCCAGTTCCCTTATGGTTACCTAAATTAGTACCAAGAGGAAAAAGAATTACCATTGGTTTAGTGGAAGTTAAAGAGTATCTATATAAAAATTCTAGGGCTGCAAAAATAGTAGTTATATTATAAAGTGGAACTTTAACATTAAATTGTGATTTGTAGGAAAAATCTTCAATTAGTTTTACAATTACAAAATCACAATTTGGGACCACACCCTTTAACTGGGGATTTTTACCGGTGGCTCCAATTATCCCAGCCATATTTGTGCCATGACCAACTTCATCTATGGTTGGTACTATATCATAGGGTGATTTTCCTTCTCTAGCTGCTTGTATAGCAGACTGAATATCATCCTTTTCATATACAGAACCATATGGAATAAACTCATCTAAAGCTTTACCATTAGAAGGAATTGATTGATCCCAAATACACTCTATTCTAGTTTCTCCATTATCCCTCATGAATTCTTCGCTTAAGTAATCAATGCCTGTATCAAGAATTGCTACATTGACACCACTGCCATTTAAGGTTAAAGGTAGGTCTAACTGTAAGAAACCTGCTTGAGAGGCTTCTGTAGGGGTAATCTGTTGAAGGGTATACATTTCAGCTGGCTTTACATATACAATGGAGGAGTATTCAGGGTCACCAACAGATATTTCCACATTTTTAGGGAGAGATATGATTGCATATCTTTCATTAATTATAGTTAGGTAATGATTTGGCTCTTGAGAGAAGTCTTGCTGAATATTTCCTTGATACTGAACAATATAATGATCGTAATTTACATCATAAAAAATGTTATCTGGAACATCTAAATTTCGCTTCATATAAAATCACCTACAATACATTTTGGAATTCTTATAAACATATTATTAGTATTATATATAATATAATCATGGTTTTTATTATATTCATTACAAGTGTTAGATCTAGTAACAGGAATATTTGTAGAATAGGCTCTACTTATAAAGTTAAAAACACCTACTAGGTCTAAATATCCATATCCTAATTCCTGATTAGGAAAACTGTAATAACTGCTCCTAGCTGCACCATGCATTAGATAACTTCTAATTTTTTGAGAATACATAGTTTGATCATTGCCATTAATAATTCCCCATTCTAATAATATTGCACAGGCTCCTGCAACTATAGCATTTGCAGCAGAACTACCAGACATGGTGGTAGTGCCACCAGTAACTTTTGTAGTTAAAATATTTATGCCTAATGTAGCTATATCAGGATTGATTAGGTTGTTAGTATTAAAACCCCTTCCAGAAGTGGAAATTAAAGCATTATCTTCACCATAATAAGAAACGGTAACAATATTAACGGCTGTGGATGGTTCGGTTAGTGTATTTAGAGGGTTAGGTTGAAGAAATTCGGTACCATTAGGTAAAGTACTATGGGGTTGTAGCCAAATATCATATCGTCCATCAATTAAATATTCTCCTATTAGCCGAAAGGTCCATATACCAGGTTTTATGTCATAAAATTCTACATGGATAACTTCATGGCCAGTAAAATGTTCCGGATTAAAATATAGTACTCTTGATCTCGTGTTTAAGAATACAAATTTAGTATTCTGTTCATTAACATCTTTGGATTTTAATAGGCTAGAGCTTTCGCCAGTAGGAGATACTATGACCAAAGAAGCTCTGTTTGGCTTTTTAACCCATATATTAAATGTGAAAAATTTCATTTCTTTGGTTATTCTAAGTTCTAGAGATGAGGGATCATCTTTATTTTTAATATAACCAGTAGCATGGGTTTGAGCAGCTCCTTCATTTCCGACGCCAGCAACTAAACATATTCCTCTAATAGTACCTATAGAGGACATATATCTAGAAATCAAGCTATTTCCATCGTGGCTACTTTCTGTAGAACCTAAGCCTAAATATATGACCATAGGTCTTTTAAGTTCAACAGCAACATTTTTTAAATATTCAATTCCAGCTACAATTTCACTGGCATTATAGATGGGGGTATACTCTACACCATTTTCCAATAAGGTTTTTCTAAAATTAGTAGATTCAAAGAGCTTTACGATTACAAAGTCACTGTCATTGGCTATACCTCTTACATCAGAGTTATTGCCTCTGGCACCGATAATCCCTGCAACCTGTGTACCATGCCCAATAGTATCTTTAGATGGCACAATGGTATAAGGATCTTCATTGTTTCTATAAGCTTTAATTGCTGCATTAATTTGTTCATTAGAATAAGTAGTACCCATATATGTGGTAGAACTATTGTTTGAGATAGTTTGATCCCATAGGCTAACTATTCTTGAAGTATCATCTTCTCTTATGAATTCCGCATTAAGATAATCTATACCTGTATCTACAATACCTATTAGAACTCCACTACCAGTTAAATTCAAATATGGATTTATTAATATGGAATTTATATTGCCCACGGAAGGCGGGTAAGTAGATTTTGATGTTTCACCTAATACAAACATTTTTCTAAAGTCGAAAAAAACAATTTGAGGAACTTCTTTTAACAATCTATTCATTTCTAAATGGGACACTGCTACTACAGCTAGATTATCTGTAATTACATCACCACAAGCATAGGATATTTTATCTATTTGTTCTTTAAATTTATCTTTATTTTTATATTGAACAAGAAAATTAGATACATTTTCATCATAATATAAACTACAATCTCTTGAATTAATCATAGATACTCCAAATAATAATACTTTATATTATTATATTTCAGTTTAAATATTTAATGATATTATTTGCTAAAATAAGTTTATAATATAAAAAAACCTCTTGATTAATCAAGAGGTTTTTACTGGTGCCGGTGACCGGGAATGGTTTATAAGTTGTCCACATAAATATAATATTGGCTTATAAGTGTTGATATTATTGGCTTTTAGGTGATATATGCACGTTGAATATTAAGCGAAAAATAAAAGTTACCCCATCTGATTGGGGTAACAGTTGGGGTAACTTTTGAAGCTTATTGGGGTAAAATTTATTATTCAAAAAGACAATCTAGTTTCTTGACTTCTTCCACTTTACCTTCTTCAGTAGCATGAACATAAATATATGTTGTGGCTATATCAGAGTGTCCCATAAGCTCCTGGACATTACTAGGCTTTGCTCCAGCTTCAATTAATCTAGTTGCATATGTGTGTCTAAGTGCATGAAACTTCATAGGCTTTATTTCTAGCTTTTTAAGTATTGATTGAAACTGTCTTAATGGTTTTTTACTATCAATGGGAGCTCCTACATCATTGCAAAATACATAGTTGTTATTAAGCCATACATCAGCATTTTCAAGTCTAGTTTTATTTTGTGATGCCTTATGTCTTTTAAGTACAGGAATGATTTTGGAAGGGATAGGAACAGTTCTTATAGAATTTTTAGTCTTTGGAGTTTGTTCCACTATTTCATATTTCCTCTTATTATTAGTTATTTCATCAATTATAGGAACTCTTTTAATGGACCTGGTAACCTTCAATTTTAGATTATCCATATCAATGTCAATCCACTTTAATGCTAAAAGTTCACCTTCTCTTAATCCAGTCCCTAAGGCAAGAAGAAATAAAGCTTCATTTTTATGACCTTTTATATAATTAGTAAATTTTTGTTGCTCTTCAAGGGTAAGAAATACAACTTTTTTATCTGATTCTTCCTCAACTGGTGTATGATCCTTTGGTAAAGATACATAAACACAAGGATTTTTAATTATATAGTCTTGTTTTACTGCTTCATTTAAGCATGGTTTAAAGTAACGATTAAGTGTTTTAATAGTACTAGGTTTTACACCATCTTTGATTAAAGCGTTATAATATGTTTGCAATGTAGTGGCCTTTAACTTAGTAAGCTCACAATTACATATACGTGGATTAGACTTAATATATTTTAAGTAGATACTATAATACCTCTCAAAGCTAGAAGGCTTCAAATCTTGCTTTCTAAACTCAAATAGATAAGTATAATACCATTGACCAAAAGTCATATTATCTGCATTAGGTGCAGCTTCTTTATATTTATTAAAATCCTTCATTTTCTGTAAAGCTTCAGCCTGGGTTTTACCATAAAAGCTTTTTCTTATAGGCTTACCACTACTATCATAGCCAGTAACAACTCTAGTTTCCCAGTATGTTTTACCTTTTATAACTTTCTTTCGTATAGTACCTTCACCATTTGCACGTTTATTATTAGCCATATATTCACCTTCTTTCTTATTTATAAGGTGCGTCAAATTTGACGCAGGGTATTAGTACCTTTAAAACAATAAACTTTTAGTGAGTGCAAGTTTGTACTTAGTGTTAATTACCTATTTTTCTAGATTTATTGATAATTTCAGATATTTTAAATTTGATAAATGAATCAGTGCTACTTGTCATATCATTTAAATCATTCATTGTTATTTCATATTCACCCTCTGGGGCTTTAAGAATTATATCCCCTTCGGCTGTATCTATTATAATCTCATATCCAAGTGCATACATATACTGCTCTAGTGAATAATTCTTACGATTTTCATTGGCTTTATTAAAACGGGATTTATCTAATATGTCGTGTATATCCCCATTATCATTGATGTATGCAATTAAATCAGAGCCTAATAAATCATACGGTGATATTTTCAATACATTACATATATCTGTAAGAGTTGCTGGAGGGATGTTGCTTGTTCCACTCTCATATTTTCGTATTGAGATTTCAGATTTTAAAATTTTATCTCCTAGTTCCTTTTGTGTAAGTCTTAAGTTCTTTCTAAAATGTTTTATATTTTCACCTAGAACTTTATATTTCATATAATCACCTCTATTTTAGAATATAACACAACCGATAAAAAATATCTATAAAAAGTTTATAAAACTATTGACATAGATAAAAATTATCTGTAAGATGTAGTTAAACCGATAAAAAATATCTATAACGAGGTGAAAAAATGAACGTAAAAATTGCAAGAATTAAAATGGGGCTTACCCAAAAACAATTAAGAGATAAGTTAGTCAATGAATTTTCAGTGGGTATATCTCCAAGTACTATTGTTGCTATAGAAAAAGGCAATTATTCAACTTTGAATTTCGGGCAAATGGTAGCTATAGCTGCAGCTCTTAATTCTACTGTACCTGCTTTATTCTTCTCTGACGAAGATTAAACACTTTATATCTAAAGCATTTTAAAACCACTATATGTGGTCATATTGGAGATTTAAGCACATCAGAATGACATTGCATAGAAAGACACAAGCGGAGTATCAGAGGCTCTGTAAGAAGAATATGAAAGGGTGATTAAATGTTAAGAGTTGAATTACCTAAGGACATACAGAAGGTAGAAAAGCAGATTAAAGCTTTAAGGTATCAAATATCCAGGGACATAAGTCCTAAGGATAAAAATATACATGAAGCAGCTCTTAGAGCATTAATAGAACACAGAGAAAAATTATTATTGAAGGGGGATTAAGTAATGGAAAGCATGAGTTTACAACAAAGAATAGATGAACATAATAAGGATTTAGTTAAGAAGTTAGGGAATTATAAAGATTTATCTGTTAGCTTGGGTATTTCAGAAAATAAAGCTAAGGAGCTTATGAGAAGAGCTGACGCTCCTGTGGTGAAGATTGGTAGGAATAAGTATGTGATACTAAGCAAAATAGATAAATGGCTTGATGAGATGATTAAGTGCAATAGTTTCTGTTAAGGAGGAATGACATGAGTATAAAAATTCTTAATAAATATATGCTGCTTTGTGAAGAGCTCCATTGTATTCCCTCATTAGAAGGATTGCAGCTCTTCAAGAAAGTTTTTAGTAGGTGATATAACATATGACAGAAATTAATATAGATCAAATACCAGAAGAACTTAAAAATCTTAATCAATGGGTATTATGGAGATTAAAGAAGAGAAAAGATGGGAGTTTTACTAAAGTACCGTATCAAATTTCTGGAGCTAAAGCAAGCATTAAAGAACCTAAAAAGTGGAATAGCTTTGACAATGTGATAGCTCAATTTAACAAAGGAAGTTATTCCGGAATAGGGTTTGTATTATCAAATAATGATGAGTATGTTGGGATAGACTTTGATGAATGTATTAGTGAAGATGGCAAGATAAATGAAAGTATTGAAGAAATTATTAATAATTGCAATAGCTATGCTGAAATTAGTCAAAGTGGAAAAGGAATTCACATTATTATAAAAGGTAATCTACACCGAGCCATTAAAAAGAAAGAAATTGAAATGTATAGTACTGTGAGATATTTCACTATTACAGGTAAAAAAATAAGTAATAATAATAATATATCACATAATCAATCTTTAATTGACGAACTATACTCTAAATATGCAATTACAACAAAAGTTACTCTAGGAGATATTGATAACGAAGGTGCAGAGCTTTCAGATGAAGAGATAAAGACAACGTTAGATAAAGCTTTTCAGAGTAAAAATGGATTTAAAATTGAAGCACTTTACAATGGTGAATGGGATAATTTATATCCGAGTCAGAGTGAAGCAGACCAGGCACTTTGTAATTATCTAGCATTTTGGCTTGATAAGAATTCTATAAATATTGACAGAGCATTTAGAGAGAGTAACTTATATAGAGAGAAATGGAACAGGGAAGATTATAGTTTGAATACTATTGGAATGGCAATTAAATCATGTGATAAAAGTTATCAAGAATCTTTAATAGAGCTTAATGAAAAAAATAAGTTTAACATATGGGAAGAAGATAATTGTTATGTAAAGAAACTTAAAAATGGTACATCTGTTATATCTAACTTTATTTTAGTACCTATAAGGTATATAGAATGTGTTGATAATCCAGGTATGAGTACATTAGAAGTAAAGCTAATAACTGATAGCAATCATTGTATTAATAAAAAATATAAAGCTACTGATTTTGATAATGTTCAAACTTTCGATAAAGTTACTTGTGATTTTAGAACTAAATTTACAGGTAATACACAAGATCTAAAGACTATAAAAGTAATGCTATTTAATAAAGTAGAAATTAAGATAAATGCTTTTAGCTTTGGGGGAGTACATTGTTTTAATGATAAATGGTACTTCTTAGATAATAAAGGGTGTATTGATTCAAATGGATTAGAGAGTAAAGATATAATTCTACTTAATGATAATTCTATTTCTTCAAGTATAACTCAAGTAAATAAAATTACTAGAGAAGAGCTAGAGGTATTGAGTAAAGATATATTAAATTTTAACTCTAAAGAGATAACTATCAGCATTATCGGATATATTTCTGCATTATTTATAAAAGAAAAGTTAAAAAATTCAAATGTTAAGTTTAGTCATCTATTTATATCTGGTGAAGCTGGAGCGGGTAAAAGTGAAACTCTAGAAAATATAATTATCCCATTATTAAGTATAGAAAGTAGTGTAATTAGTGCAGATGGTTGTACAAGGTTTGTCTTAGAAAAATTACTCAGTTCAAACAATACTATACCATTAATAATAGAAGAATATAAACCAGGATATATAAAAGAATCTCAAATTAGATTAATATCTAGCATACTTAGAAATTCTTATGATTGGCATAATAGTGTAAGAGGAAATGAAAAGCTTGAAATAGATAGTAGTAATTTAAAGAGTTCCATAATATTATGTGGGGAATCCTCATCAAGCGAAACTGCACTTATAGAAAGAAGTTTATTGTTAACTTTTTCTAAAAAAGAATCAAAAGAAGATGATAGGACAAAGTCTTATACCTTACTTAAGAATAATAGAGATTTACTTAGAAAATTAGGTAGAGGATTATTAGAAATAGGATTAAGTATATCATTAGATGAGATACAACAACTTTATGAAGAATGTAGTAGTTATATAAGTACTAATATAAAGGTTGATAGAATTAAAAATACTGGAATTAACACTTTCATGGGGTTGAAAATATTAAAACTTCTGTATGAGAAAATGAACTTAAATTTTGAGGAATCAATAGGGCTATCAGAAGATAATTTAATTAAATCAATCAATGAGAACTTAATACAAGAAAATCTAGACGGGAATATTTACACAAAATCTATAGTAGATGTAACTTTAGAGTATATAAATGATATGTTTAAAAAAGTAAATTGTGAATTTGATACAAAGTATACCAAAATAATGAAAGATGATTTTACAGGAAAAGAAATACTAGCAATTCAAATGAGAAGTGTTTATATGGAATTCTATAAATATCATAAAGATTTTAATATTCCAGGGCCACTATTGGAATGGAAAGACTTCCAAAAGCAGTTACAGAAGTCAGAGTATTATATTAATCACAATGTGGCTGTAAAGTTTGATTTAGGAGTTGATGGAGAAACAAAAGTTAAAAAGTGTTTTAAACTAGATATAGATATATTAAATGCAAAGGGAATTGATATTGAAAACATTTTAGAGAAAGCGGAGGTAACCTAAAGAAATAATAAATAACCTTATATAACTGAAATAGTAACTTGTTAAAAGTGTTGATATAACTACATTCATAATATATAGTAACCAAATAACTAAAAAAATATTTATATACTATATAAAGAATATAAGTGATATAAGTGATATAAGTATAGTTTATTTATAAGGTATCTGTGTATGTCAAAAAAAAACTGGTTATTAGGTTATCTTAGTAATATCAAGGTTTAGCATGGTTATTACCATTAAAAATAGGTTATGAAATTGGTTATCTTAATAATGAAAGGGGAAATTTTAATGATAACAGCCTCATATGAGTTGGATTTGCAAGGATATAATAGTGGTATATTAATTAATGACTTTGATGAGAAGGTCAACCATTATATAAAAATTACAGCTTTTGATAGAAATGGTATTTTACAAAGTTATCAAGATTTGAATGAAGTAAATGGAAGGTTAGATATTGTAGTATCTACAGAGCACTTACAAGCTGAACTAAGAGAGTTTATTTTATTAAAATTAAATGATGATTATAGACTTGGGAATTTACTCCAGTATTTAGGAATTGTTAAGAGCTGTAGCAATAGATTAGGTAGTGGTTTATATATACTAGAAAATGTAGAACTAGAATTTCTTCAACCATTGTACTGCTATTTAGATTCCGTTTATATCGATGCAATTGATACATTTAAAAGGGCTAAAACAGATTATAAAAATAGTTGCACTTATAAATTACTTGAATAACAAACTAAATTTCTAGATTTAAAGGAGAGTTTTAAATGAAGATAACATCTAATAATAGTGGAACATCTCTATATCATTACTCTAAAAAAGCTATAGCTGAGAATAGCATGATAAATCAAAATAATAAGCCTATGAGTAGAAAACAAAGAAGAAAACTAGAAAGAAAGTTAAGTAAAAAGGTTAATAAGTACCTTAATGAAAACAATCATTGTTAACTAATGTTAACGTCAAATATGTTTAGAAATGTCAAGGTTAACGACTATATACATGTTGATTATGTTAAGAAAAGTTAAGGTTAACGATTATATACATGTTAGTTATTGTTAGTATTCACGCACGTATGAGGGTAAAAATAAAAGGTGGATAAGTTGCACCTCATCCACCAACAGAGTTCCAAAAGGATACTCTAGCACATAGCAATTTTAGAGTATCCCAAAAGCTGAAAAAATTCAAGTAGTAAAGGGGATTTTATATTATGGAATATAAAGATATTAAAAAATTGACTGAGAATATTATAGAGAATGAGTTTCAACATATACAAGAAAATGGTGAAAGAAATTTTATTGATACAGATAAAGAGCAGATAGAACTTACTGGAGAGTCAGAAAGACTATTTAACGAGCTATTTGATAATACACCTAAGGAATATCAAAAGTTATTACATGACTACTACGCAGCAGTAAGTGCTGATTGGGTAAATATGTGTAGGTTTTATTTTAAAGAAGGTGTTAAAGCTGGAGTATCAAATTTAGAGTTTATAAAAGAGATTGATGGTGTGATGTCAGTTAGCATCTTATAAGGAGTATATTTATGGTTAGGATTAAATTAAGTTATAAAAAAGAAGAAGATAAGATACGGATCCTTAAGCAGCTTTCCAATGATAATAATATAAAGAAAGTCAGTAAACCTCATAAAACTGGTGAGCTTTATAGAATATATGTTGATATAGAATAACTAAATAAGTCATTGAAAATACTGTACTCTAAGCATAGTAGATGATATAATATAAACATAAAAATAAATATAAGAAATACCCTCACTTGATAAGTGGGAAGGCATAAAAGCCATGGTTAATATTTTGGAAGTCCTAAAGAGGATAACTGATTTATTAGCTATGGCTTTTTATTTTGTTAAAAAGAAAGGAAGGTAAACATGAACGATAAGGCTAAAGAGAAGAGAAACGCGTATATGCGAAATTATCGAAAGCAGAACAAAGAAAGAATTAAGATAATCCAGGATAGATACTGGGAAAAGAAAGCAGTATCACAATAAAAATATTAAGTAAGAGGGGAAGATTAATTATGAGTAAGAAAAGTGAACTAAAGTCATTAATAGAGCGTTTTAAGGAACTAAGTATAAAATATGATAACGAGATTAGTTCTATAAAATCAAATGATGATTTAAGTGTGGAAGGAAAAGAAAAGTATATAGCTGCAATCATGGATAAATTTAGAGGCGAATCAAGCATTTTCAAACAGAATGCTATAAAATTTATTGATTCGGGAATTACTGATTATAAATCAAAAATAAAAGAAAAATCATTTGAAAGAATGTCAGATAGTACTTACCAGCAAACTTTAGCAAATACTTTGAAGATACTTGAATTTAGTATGGATTCTTTAAATGAAGAAGATATAAAGGGTATTATGGAGCCATTTAAAGATGATAGTTTAGCTTTAAATGGATTTAGAGGTATTTTATCAAAAGCTGAACAACCGGAAAAGGTCGCAATTGTGCCGATAGACAAAACTGGAAAGGTTATAAAGTTACAAGAATCATTTAAACGAAATATTGATACATTTATTACTGCAGAAGGCGAATATAGTGGCTTAACAGGAAGAGGTATGGCCATTGAGGGGATTATTTCAACTATAGATAATATAAATGATGATCTTAGCTTTAATGTTGAATAAGTTAAATGAGATATTGAAGTAAAGGGGATGAAATAATGTGAACAATAATGAAGATGCAATTATATTACCTAGAGTAGATATAAAAGAAAATCTAAATAGATTAATCAATAAGCTCATTATAAGAAAACCAATAAGGCCATATTATGTACGTGGTAAAAGGTGTGTATATATAGAATTATTTAAATCTAATTCAATAGGGTATATATGTTATATAGATGCATCTATTAAGAATAAAGCAGAGGAATACAAGTTATATACGAATGATTTAAGTACAGCAATAAAAGAACTGACACCTATAGCAAATTTATATAAAAAGGTTAATTCCGTATATAAGATTTATGATGAGTTAGTAATTATTTTTCCAGAGGAGGGATTATATGAGTGATAGTGTAGGTAAGATTACATTAGATGTAGAGCTGGTAAGTGATTTAAAAAAACAAGTTGGTGCAGTATCTAGTCTTATAGGTAATAACTTACGAAATTCATTACAAGCAACTACTAAGGCAGCGTTTGGAGGCATGGATAAGAGTACCAAGAAAAGTTTAAATACAGTTAATAATTCTATTAGATCTATGTTGACCAGAATGAGAGAATCAACTAAAAATACTTTAAGTTCAGTATTTGCTGCTATGAAAAATGTTAAAATGCCTAAAATTAAATTTCCTAGAGTAGAAGTATCAAAGCCTAAAGCAATAGACCAAGTAAGTACAAAATCCTATAGAGGGCCACCAATGAATGGTGAAATGTTAGGGGCGAAAATACAAAATGTATCAGCTACATTAGACACAGTAAATGCAAGAATAGATCAGCAACAATCTAAACTGGCACAATTAAGGGAATCCTATTCTAGGACATTTAATCAAAGTAGAAAGAATAAAATTGAGGAACAGATGCTTAAAACAGAGGCTGCTATTAATAAATTAATAGGACAGTCAGATAAATTAGGTTTTGAATTGTCAGATTTAGATGCACAATATGCAGCATTAGGGGCCAATGTTAGTAAAGCCTCTGGTGGAACTAATAAATTTTCTAATTCTATGAAAAACCTTGAAAAGAATACTAAAAGAGCTGGAAATAGCTTTAGAAGTAGCCATAGTGGTTTAAGCATGTTCTTAGGAACAATGATTAAATGGGGAGTAATATTTCCTATAATTCAAAGAGGAATTATGGCAATGGCCACATCATTAGGTCAATCACTTATGACTAATGCACAGTTTGCAAATTCTTTAGCTCAAATAAAAACTAACTTATCCGTAGCATTTACCCCGATATTTAATGCCATATTACCAGCATTAAATGCTTTAATGAGTGCATTAGCAACAGCTACAACATATATAGCTAGTTTCATTAGTGCAATATTTGGAAAAACATATCAGCAAAGTTACAATGCTACTCAAAGTTTAATAAATGCAAAGGCAGCTATGGGAGCTTATGGTGATACTACAGAAAAAGCTGGTAAACAAGCTAAGAAAGCACAGGGGAGTCTTGCTGGTTTTGATGAGATAAATACTTTAAATATGGATAATGGAGCGGATGATGCTGGAACTAGTGGGGGAGGTGGTGGTGGAGCTGACATTCCTACACTTACACCACCAAGTATTGATACTTCTGCGGTTGATAGCTCCATGAAAAGGTTAGTTGATAAGATAAAAGGATTTATTTCAACAATAGATTTTACACCATTAAAGAAATCATTTGAAAACTTAAAAGCATCTATAGTTCCTATAGTGGAGAATATAGGTAGGATTTTATCATGGTTTATGACTAATATATTAGGACCACTTACTAAATGGACTATAGAAGATTTATTACCAGCATTTTTTAATTTATTAGCTGGTGTCTTTAAAGTACTAAACCCATTACTTGAAGTATTTATGAATGTAGGTAAATGGCTATGGGATAATTTCTTACAACCTATAGCGGCATGGACTGGAGGAGTAATTGTTAATATTTTAAATGGACTTGCTGACGTTCTTACAAGAATAGGACAGTGGATAAGTGAGAATATGCCACTCATAGAAAATTTAATATTAGTAATAAGAAGTTTTGCATTAGCTTGGGGAATAGTTACTCTAGCATTAAAGGCTTGGAATTTAGTATCTGGGATAGCAACTATTGCTACTGGTGGATTAGGGGTGGTAATAGGATTTCTGACATCTCCTATAGGTATAGCAATATTGGCTATAGGTGCAATTATTGCAATAGGAGTACTTCTATATAAGAACTGGGATTGGATTAAAGAAAAATGTGGAGAAGTGTGGACTTGGATACAGCATAAACTTAAGCAATTTAGTGATTGGCTAACAAAGGTATTCACAACTGATTGGAGTAAAAGTTTCGGAGTTTTAGGTGAAGTCTTAAATGTATTTTTAAAACTTATTAAAGATATTTGGGATGGCGTGAAAAAAATATTAAGTGGAGTTATAGACTTTATTGTCGGGGTATTTACAGGAGATTGGAGTAGGGCCTGGGATGGTATTAAACAAATATTTAGTGGTGTATGGGATATTATAACAGGAATTTTAAAAGCCTTTGATAATTTCTTAAATTATATATTTACAGCAGACTGGTCTAAAGGTTTTGGAGTATTAGGACATATATTAAATGGATTCTTTGCCTCTGTAAGGCAAATATGGAATGGAATAAAGCAAGTATTTACAGGTATAGTTAACTTTGTATCTGGAGTGTTTACAGGGAATTGGTCAAAAGCATGGACAGGTGTAAAACAAATATTTAAAGGTATTTGGGATACATTTGTAGGTATTGCAAAGTCACCAATAAACATGATAATAGGACTCATAAACGGAATGATTAGCGCCATTAATGTGGCTATCAGAGGAATTAATAAATTGAAGTGGGATGTACCTAATTGGGTTCCAATTATAGGTGGACAAAAATGGGGATTTAATATATCTGAAATAGGAAGTGTACCTTACCTTGCTAAAGGTGGGGTAATAGATAGTCCAACTTTAGCTATGGTTGGTGAAGCAGGTCGTGAAGCAGTTGTTCCATTAGAAAATAATACAGGATGGAAAGATGAAATAGGGAGTATGGTAGCTAACGCAGTATTATCAGCTATGCAATTTAGTGGAGGCTCTTCAAATAGTAATTCAAATAATGGTGATATTATTCTTCAAATAGATGGTACAACCTTTGCTAGAGTTATTAATCCATATGCTGCTAAAGAAAACCAAAGGTTAGGTAATAGCATGATAATTAAAACAGTATAGGAGTGGTTAGAATGGTACTTATAAAAATAAATGGAATAGATAAGAAGTAATTTCAGAAAAGAATAATAAACTAAATATGAAAGTGGGGTTTGTTTGTTTAAATCCTCACTTTTTATACATTGAGAATATAACTTAGCTGTTGATATTACTATGTTTGAAAGGAGGGGTATACCCCCATGAATGAAACTAAGAAGAAAATAATAATATCTAAAAACCTAGCAAAACCCAACATTCGCACGTGTGTATAGCTAAGAAATGCTAAGGTATAAAATTAATATAGTAGAATAGTAAGGCTATAAAAGAAGGTGGTTGATGTACTTGAATAACGAGGAACTAGTTAAACTATATCAAGAAGGAAATAGACAGGCTATTGATGGGCTCCTGAAGAATAATGAGGGGATCATAAAGAAAATAGCTAACAAGTACATAAGAGTGAATTCTAGACTTGAATTTGATGATTTATTCAATAGTGGAGTTATAGGCTTAATAAATGCAGCTAAGAATTATGATTTTAATAATGATAAAAAGGCTCAATTTATTACTTATGCAGTAAATCACATAAATAGGCAGATATATTTTTGTGTTAATGGACATAGCTCCAAAGAGATAAAAAATAATAAGTTTTATAATACTACTAAAAGTTTAAATACTTTAGTGGGTGAAGATGAAGATATGGAGCTTTTAGATACTGTACAAGCTGATGATAATAGCTTTGAGGATATAGAATATAAGATATACCTTAAGCAACTTAGAGAAGAGCTAGAGGGAGTTATGGGGGATAAGCTTACACTAAGAGAAAGGGATATATTAAAATTTAGATATGGTTGGGATACAAAGATTTTAACTTTACAAGAGCTATCATGTATTTATGGTATTACCTCAGAAAGAGTTAGGCAGATTGAAAGAAAATCATTAAGAAATATAAGACATAGTACCTGGTATAGAGTTAAAGGGAAAGAGCATGCCAGAGAGTTAATAGGGTATGAAGAGTTGAGTTATAGAAGTGTAGAGAAGAAGATGGACTTTATGAATAGGTATTTTAGGAATGAAACATATAAATTATAGAATAAATATAAAGATACATCTGTAGAAATATGGGTGTATTTTTGTAGGTAAAAGAAGGAATTTGTGGTTTCATGTGGAATATAAAATATTAATAATGGAAAGTAAACTTATTTAAATAGTTTCCTATATGTGTTAAGATATATACCGACAAGAGTATATACTAATCAGAGGTGTAGGATATGGGTGAATGTAATAATCTAATACTTAATAAATTATTTACTAAAAGTACTTTTAAAAATTTAATAGAGAAAAATAGAAGTGATGTTTATACAAGCATAATAAAGCAATATGTAAATGATTCAGATTCAAAGTATAATGAACTTTTAATAAGAGAAATTTATAAGGTTATTACTAAAACATATAGAAATGAATATTTTTATAAAAACACTCTTTTGAATAAACTTTTGCTTGGAAGACATAGTCTTAAAACAACTACAGCATTAACAGAGATACCAATAAATAAGTCAAAGGCTGATTTTGTTCTAATTAATGGTAAGGCAATAGTTTATGAAATAAAAACAGAATTAGATACATTTGATAGATTAGGTAGTCAACTTAATGACTATTATAAGGCTTTTAATAATGTATGTGTTGTTACATGTGAATCTAATTATAAGAAACTAAGTGATATATTAAAAAATAGTAATGTGGGTATATGTATATTAACAGATAAGAATACCCTAAGTACAAGACGAGAACCTATAGAAGATAATTCAAAATTAAATCATAAGACAATGTTTAAAATTTTAAGGAAACGAGAATTTGAGAATATACTACTGCAGCAATTTGGGGTGTTGCCTATAGTTGATCAAGTATTTTATTATGATGAATGTTTTGAGTTATTCCAAAAAATTGATATTGAATCAGCATATCAATATATGATTAAAGAGTTGAAACAAAGAAATAAAATAGAGATTGAAGAATATAAACATTATGTTCCATATGAATTGAAGTTTTTAATTTACTTTTCTAATTTTAAGAAAGGTGATTATATAAAATTAAATGATTTTTTAAAAAATAAGTTTGGGGGTTAAGTTATGTATTTTCCGTATTTGAGAGGTAGACAATATGAATTGCTAGCATTAAGGGAGTTAGTAGAAAATAAATTGATAGGTAAAAATATAATTCCTATTGTAGAGCCAATTAAACTATCTTCAACGTTAATAAAAACAGTTGAATTATATTTAGAAAACAAAATGAATTTAGCTATAATACACAACCCAAAAGTGGGAAGTTTCTATGATGATCTTGAAGACGAAGAAAAAGATGATATAAAAAATAACTACATGAATATTCTAAAGGATGATTTAGTATATAAAAGTCATATACTTAATAAAGATTCAAAGTTTGAAATTGATGAATTATTTAGTGAAGGTATTAATACACAAGAGTTATCAATAATAGGAAAAGAAAGAGATGACTTTAATTTCTACACGTCGGATATTGAAGATAAAAAACCACAATTTATATTAATGCCTGATGTACGCTCTTTGAAAAAAACATTTAAAGACAATAGAGTTATTTTAGAGGATAAGTTTAATAAACAAGATAGAAATGCCGATTATATTGATAAAGATGATGAATTTTTTTCTGATGACCATTTAGACTATAAGGAAGAAGGATATATAGGGTTTTCAGATTATTCTGTAATCGGCGAAGACTTTTCAGAATCAGGATTTGCTCCATATGCAGTAGCAATTCATATTGTATATTTTGATAAGGATAAAAATTTACGTATTAAGCACTTTGTATCTGATTCCAATGAGGATATAAGTAACCCTGCTAAGAAGTTTTATGAAGCATTAACTAAGCTTGCAAAATGGCAAGATAAAAAGCAACTTAAAACTTATGGTATGAAAAAGTTCATGGAGATGTATAACAATAGGAGTTATCCTGGTTTAGGTATAGCTAAAAAACTCGCAATTATGCATCATATTGAATTAGTTAGTAATTATTTAGATACGGAATAATAAAGTACTAAAAAGCATCTACTATTTATTTTAGTAGATGCTTTTTATTTATGCACAGACGAATTAATTTTACACTAGTTGGGGTAACAGTTGGGGTAGATAGCTAAATTTTAAGTAAAATGAAAAATAAAAAACCCTTGAAATATCAAGGGTTTTAGCACTTTTATAAAATTATTTGGTGCCGGTGACCGGGGTCGAACCGGTACGGTGTTGCCACCACGGGATTTTGAGTCCCGCACGTCTGCCAATTCCATCACACCGGCTAGTACATTTAGTATTTTATCATAATTTCCTAAGGATTACAATAGTATTTTTATCTTAGATAAGGATAGTGTAGAAGTTAATACTTAAGTATTGAAAAATAGGTATTTGATTAATATAATAAAACTGTAAGGAATTAAATCAGAGGGGAGACATGATAATGAAGAGGATCTTGGAAAATATAATTGAAGATTGTAGAAAATGGACAAGTAAAGGTGAAGTGGCTTCATATATACCAGAACTAGCAAAAGCGAATCCTGAAGCTTTAGGTATTTGGGTTACCAATTTAGGTGGTGAAGAATATTTTGCAGGTGATTGGGATATTAAATTCACAATACAAAGTATGTCTAAAGTAATAACTCTAATGTTAGCAATCCTAGATAATGGTACAGAATACGTTTTCACTAAAGTGGGGATGGAGCCTACAGAGTCAGGATTTAATTCTATAACTAACTTGGAAACGCATGAACAAAAACAACCATTGAATCCTATGATAAACGCAGGAGCAATTGCAACAGTGTCTTTAATTAATGGAGAAACAGCTGATGAAAAAATAAACAGAATACTTAACTTTACTAGAAAAATAACTGGAAATGATGAGATAGGTATAAATTACAATGTGTATGAGAGTGAAAAGAAAACAGGAAATAGAAACAGAGCATTAGCTTATTACATGAAGGGTAATGGCATAATAGAAGGGGATGTAGAGGAAATTTTAGATGTCTACTTTAAAGCTTGTTCTATGGAGATAACTTGCAAAGATATAGCTAGGATAGGAGCTATGCTTGCCAATGATGGAGTTCTTATAAATAATGAAAGAGTTATATCCAGAGAGGCATGTAGAATAGTTAAAACCATAATGGTTACTTGTGGTATGTATGATGCATCTGGAAAGTTTGCTGTACATATAGGAATTCCAGCAAAGAGTGGAGTAGGTGGAGGAATAATGGCTGCAGTACCTAGAAGGATGGGAATTGGAGTTGTAGGTCCTGCTCTTGATGCTCAGGGAAATAGCATAGGTGGAATCAAGATTCTAGAAAAATTATCCCACGAATTAGACTTAAGCATATTTTAGAAGGGGAAAAACAATGTTAGGAACTATAGTTAATGCTGTAGCTGTAATAATTGGAGGGGCTATAGGTATATTATTAAAGAGAGGACTTCCTGAAAAAATAAGTGATACCGTAATGAAAGGTTTAGCTTTAAGTACATTATATATTGGTATTAGTGGAGTCTTAAAGGGAAAAAACACTATTATTTTAATTATTTCTATAGTCCTTGGAGCTATCATTGGTGAAGCAGTTGATTTAGATGATAAACTTAATAGTTTTGGTAATTTTATAGAAAGAAAATTTAAATCTAAGGATAAAAATACATCTATTGCAGAGGGATTAGTGACTGCTAGTTTATTATTCTGTGTAGGAGCTATGGCAGTAGTTGGATCTTTACAAAGTGGATTAACTGGAAATAATGAAATTCTCTTTACAAAATCCATTTTAGACTTTGTAGCAGCAATTATATTTGCATCTTCTCTTGGTGTGGGTGTAATATTTTCAAGCATATTTATATTTATATATCAAGGAACTTTAACTTTATTAGCTCAGTTTATTTCGCCTTATCTAGGGGAAGTAGTAGTTGCAGAGATGACTTGTGTTGGATCACTTTTAATTATTGCTTTAGCATTAAATATGATGAAGGTATCAAAATTTAAAGTTATGAACTATGTGCCAGCAATTTTTTTACCGGTTATTATTTATTTGTTTATATAAATATTTAGTGGTGTTTAGAATTATATTTTTGCAGTTAATAAACCTTCTAAGATATANNTATATCTTAGAAGGTTTATTAAATTTTATTCTATTAAATAAAATTTACATTATACTTATAATATATATGAATGAAAATTCATATTTTTAAATTACTAGTTTTGTTGTTAATACCATGAAGTAATGTTATAATCATTTATCAAAAGAATCATGTTTATTTACTTGACTTTAGTCCCCAAAAAGTAAAGAATAATATAGGGGATAATAAGAAAAATGTAGGAATTCAATAAAAGTAATTAAATAATTTGAATGGATGTGATTAAAATTAATAGAGAAAGCTTAGCTGTTTTAGATGGAAATAGCTTATTATATAGAGCATTTTATGCTATACCAGAACTTACAACTAAAGAAGGTATTTATACTAATGGAGTATATGGGTTTTTAAATATGCTTCTTAAAATTAAAGAAGATATAAATCCAGATTATATTGTAGTTGCCTTTGACAAATCTTCTAACACATTTAGACATAAGGAATATGAAGATTATAAAGCAGGAAGAAAGAAAACACCTCAAGAGCTTTCCATGCAATTTCCTATAATAAGAGAAATATTATCCAAGATGGGAATAAGCGTATTTGAGTTAGAGGGATATGAAGCAGATGACTTAATAGGTACTATATCTGTTTTAGCAGAAGAAGTAGGTATGGAAGTTTATGTGGTAACAGGAGATAAAGATGCTCTTCAACTAGCCACAGATAACGTTAATGTAGTTATAAATAAAAAAGGAATTACAGAAAAAGAGATATATAATAAAGAAAGATTTATTGAAGATTTTGGGGTAACACCTACTCAATATATAGATGTAAAGGGACTTATGGGAGATAAATCAGACAATATTCCAGGAGTTCCGGGGATAGGAGAGAAGACTGCATTTAAGTTAATTAAGGAATACGGCAGCATAGAAGATGTTTTGATGAATATATCTAATATTAGTGGTAAAAAACTTAAAGAGTCTCTTCAAGAGTATAGTGAACAAGCAATTTTTAGTAAGAAGTTAGCTACAATTATTACTAAAGTTCCTGTAGAAATACCTATGGAACAGTTAAAAACTAAAGGAAACTTTAATAATAGTGAAGTTAGAGATATGTGTCTAAGATTGCAATTTAAATCTCTTCTTAATAAATTTGAAAATCTTTCACAAGATAGTTCTGAAACTCCAGAAAATCAAAGATTAGAAGTTGTTGATTACAAAGTTATTAGTGAAATTAAAGATTTGAATGATATTATACCTAATATAAAAAGTAGGGTTTTTGTAAAGTTATATGTAGAGGATACAAGTAATTTTGCCAAAACTATGGTGAAGACCATGGGCATATTGTCAGAAGGTCAGGTGTATCTACTTTATTGTGATAAATTGCTAGAAGAAGATAGGGAAGGATTTATAAAGGCTATGAAGATAATTTTTCATAATTCTAGCCTTGAAAAAATTACCCATGGTATTAAATATGGATATACTGCCTTTTTAAAGCTTGGTATTGATTTAGACTTAATAAATTTTGATGTGGAAATAGCAGCTTACTTATTAGATTCATCAAAATCAGAGTACTCCATAAAAACACTTTATGAAGAAAGGCTAGGAAAGACATTTGATGGAGATGAAGATTCTCTTAAAGCCAATGAAATTGTAGCTCTTGAGAAAATATATACAATCTTAAAAGAGAAAATTAAAAAAGAAGATATGGAAGAACTACTGTTTAAAGTAGAGCAACCTCTTACTAAGGTTATATCATATATGGAATATGAAGGGTTTAATATCAATAGAAAAGAATTGGAGAATCTAGGAACTAAATTTAGTGGAGAGATTGATACTCTTACAAAAGAAGTATACCATTTGGCAGGGGAAAAATTTAACATAAATTCTCCTAAGCAACTTGGGAAAATATTATTTGAAAAACTAGACTTACCAGTAATAAAGAAAACTAAAACAGGTTATTCCACCAATGCGGAAGTATTGGATGCTTTAAAGGATAAACATGAGATAATAAATAAAATCTTATATTTTAGACAAATTACAAAACTATACTCTACCTATATAGAGGGACTTAAAAATGTAATAGATGAAGATGGAAGGATACATTCCAACTTTACTCAAACTGTAACTACTACTGGCAGATTATCTAGTACAGAACCTAATCTTCAGAATATACCAATCAAAAATGAGAATGGAAGATCAATAAGAAAGGTTTTCATACCACACAATGAAGATTCAGTAATTTTGTCAGCGGATTATTCACAAATTGAACTTAGAGTTCTTGCACATATTTCTGAAGATGAAAATATGATAAAAGCTTTTAGAAATAGTTTAGATATCCATACTTCTACAGCATCAGAAGTATTCAATGTTCCAATTGAAAATGTAACTAAGACAATGAGAAGTAATGCAAAGGCTGTTAACTTTGGAATTGTTTACGGAATAGGTGATTTCAGCTTGGCTCAAGATTTAGGAATAACACGAGGAGAGGCTAAAAAGTATATTGATACATACCTTGAGAGATATGGGAATGTACAAAAGTATATGGATAGAGTAATTGAAGAAGCTGAAGAAAATTCTTATGTAACAACACTTCTTCATAGAAAAAGATATATTCCAGAGGTAAAATCTTCTAACAAAATTGTAAAGGCTTTAGGAAAAAGATTAGCTATGAATGCACCTATTCAGGGTAGTGCAGCAGATATTATAAAGATTGCCATGGTGAATGTTGCTAATGAGCTTAAAGCAAAACAACTTAGGAGTAGATTAATTTTACAAGTTCATGATGAACTTATACTTAATGTATATAAGGATGAACTTGATTTAGTAAAGGATATAGTTAAGAAGAAAATGGAGAATGTACTAGATCTTAAAGTTCCCCTAGATGTAGATATTTCTATAGGAGACACTTGGTATGAAGCAAAATAATATATTAAGAGTAGGTTTAACAGGGGGCATTGGATGTGGAAAGAGTACCATAAGTAGGATTTTTAGGGAAAGTAATATTCCTGTTATTGATGCAGATGAAATTTCTAGAAAAGTACTTGTGAATCATCCTAATATTTTATTAGAAATAAGAAGAGCTTTTGGTGATGAATATTTTAATGAAAATGGTGAGTTTCTAAGGCGTAAAATGGGAAATCTAATATTTTCTGATAAAAGTAAAAAAGCTCAATATGAAAATATAATAATACCTCATATTTTTCATGATATATTTAGTGAAATAAATAAATATAATGATATAGGGGAAGAAATGTGCATAGTAGATGCACCTACATTAATAGAAAGTAAACTTCATACTTATATGGATAAGATAATAGTTGTTATTGCCAGTGAAGAAATACAGTTAGAGAGAGTTATGAGACGAGATAATTTTTCAATGGAAGAAGCAACTATAAGAATAAATAATCAAATGAGTACAAAAGAAAAATGTAAGTTTGCAGACTTTATCATTGATAATAGTGGAAATCTGCAAGAAACTAGGATTGAAGTGATGAAAGTAATAAGCAAGCTTAAATAGATTAGGGGGAAAAATGACTTATAAATCTAATAGAAGGACCAGAAAGAGTATATTGATAATAGTTATAGCTGTAATTATTATTATTAATTTTAAAGTTATACTAAAAAGCTTTTTTCCATTAGAGTATGAGAAAAGTATTATTGAATATAGTGAGATGTACAATGTAGATCCTAATTTAGTAGCAGCAGTAATTAATACAGAAAGTAAATTTGTAGTAGATGCAAGTTCATCAAAGGGAGCAATAGGATTAATGCAGATAATGCCAGATACGGGAAAGTGGATTGCAGAAAAACTAGAATTAAGTAACTTTAATGAAGAAATAATAGCAGATCCTGAGATGAATATAAGAATGGGAACTTGGTATTTGAAAAAATTGAGTGAGGATTTTAACGGTGACTATATTCTTGTATTAGCGGCTTACAATGGTGGTCCTGGAAATGTTACTAAGTGGCTTGAGGATGAGAAATATTCTAGCGATGGAGAAAACCTTCATAAAATTCCATTTAAGGAAACAAAAAGTTATGTTCAAAAGGTTAAATTTAATCATAGAATATACAGATATCTATACAATTTAGGTCAAAAGGCAGAGTAAAACACATATTGCAATAATTATAGTAGTAAGCCCAAATTAATTTATTATAAATTGATTTGGGTTTATTTATTAAATTGCTTTAAATTAAGTTGGTTTTAGTTGTTGAATCTAGTAATAGATGATGATATAATAATTAAGTAAAATTATATTAGTATGCAGATGTGGTGGAACGGCAGACACGCTATCTTGAGGGGGTAGTGAGAGAATTCTCGTGCGGGTTCAAATCCCGCCATCTGCACCAACAAAACAATGGGAAGGATCATAATGCTTTTCATTGTTTTTTATTTATTTTTAATGTTTTATAAGATTATATAATAATTTAAATATTATCTATTTAAATATCAAATAGTATCATTACATATTCCAATATACAAGGTTGTTCGAAATTGTTGAAAAATTCACAAAATAAACTTACAATGAATATAAGGTAGTAAACTGTAACATCATGGGGAGGATATTATGGATAATTTACTAGAGATAGTTAAGGGTATCAACGGAGTTATTTGGAACTATGTATTGATTTTTTTACTATGTGGAACAGGAATTTATTTTACATTTAAATTAAAGTTTGTTCAAGTTGTAAAATTTGGTGAAAGCTTTAAACTTGTTTTTGGTAAAATAAAATTTGGAAAAAAAGCAGGAGCAGATGGAATGTCTTCATTTCAAGCTTTAGCTACTTCAATAGCTGCACAAGTAGGTACAGGAAATTTAGCAGGAGCAGCTACAGCTATTGCGATGGGGGGACCTGGGGCGATTTTTTGGATGTGGATTAGTGCCTTCTTTGGAATGGGAACTATATTCGCTGAAGCAACTTTAGCTCAGCAATACAAGACTGTAGTAAATGGACAAGTTACTGGTGGTCCAGCTTATTACATTAAAAATGGTTTAAAGAATAAAAATATAGCAAAGGTGCTATCTATATTTTTCGCAATAACTATTATACTTGCTCTTGGTTTTATTGGAAATATGGTACAAGCAAACTCCATAGGAAGTGCTTTTTCAAAATCCTTTAGCATTGATCCTAGAATAGTGGGTGTGGTAGTTGCTATACTAGCTGGTATAATTTTCATAGGAGGGGTTTCTCGTATAGCATCCTTTACAGAAAAGGTTGTTCCAGTAATGGCACTATTATATATTATAGGTAGTTTATTTATAATAGTAATGAACTATGCAAATATATTACCTGCTTTAAAAATGATTGTAGTTGGAGCATTTAAACCTCAAGCTATAGCTGGAGGAGTTGTAGGAGTAACGATTAGACAAGCGGTTAGATATGGAGTTGCTAGAGGATTGTTTTCAAATGAAGCAGGTATGGGTTCAACCCCACATGCTCATGCAGTAGCAAAGGTTAATCATCCATCAGAGCAAGGGTTAGTTGCTATGATGGGAGTATTTATAGATACTTTCATTATATTAACTTTAACAGCTCTTGTAATATTGACTACTGGAGCTTTGGATAGTGGAGAAACAGGAATCATATTAACACAAACTGCTTTTGCTAATGGTATGGGTGGAGAATTTGGAGGAATATTTATTTCAGTAGCTTTATTCTTCTTTGCATTTTCTACAATTATAGGATGGTATTTCTTTGGGGAAGCTAATATAAAATTCTTGTTTGGTGATAAAGGAATAACTCCTTATAGAATATTAGTTATGATATTTATATTTTTAGGAGCTGGTATGAAAGTTGATTTAGTTTGGGAACTTGCAGATACTTTTAATGGATTAATGGTATTCCCTAACTTACTTGCCCTTTTAGCGTTATCTGCAGGGGTTAAAAAGTGTTTAGATGATTACAATGAAAAGAAAAGTAAAAACTTACTATAATTAATAATTTAGTATAATGTTTATTAATTTTCTTAATTAATTATAATATTAGATTACTATATCAAATATGCAGATTATTACCTTAATGACTTTTAACAGAGATAATAGCCTTCCAGAGTTAAAGATTTTATTCTGGAAGGCTTTATGTTATATTTAATATATTATAAAATGAAATTTAGCTTTAAATGACATAATAAGTATTTATTGAAGGATGATGTAAATGGAAAGAGAATATAATATCTCATTATTTGATTTAGAAGAAACAAAAGAAAAAAATACAGATTTAAATAGTAATGAACCGTTAGCTCAAAGACTTAAACCTAGCAATTTAGATGAATTTGTAGGGCAAGATCATATATTAGCTAAGGATAAACTATTATACAGAAGCATTAAAGGAGATAGAATTACATCTTTAATATTTTATGGACCTCCTGGAGTTGGAAAAACCAGTCTGGCAAAAATTATTGCTAAAACTACTAAGTGTAACTATGTAGAGCTAAATGCTGTAACTTCTGGCATTAAAGATATAAAGATTGTAATAGATGAAGCAACGAGAGAAATTTCTATGAGTGGAAAGAAAACTATACTTTTCATAGACGAAATACATAGGTTTAATAAAACCCAACAAGATAGTTTATTACCCCATGTAGAAAAGGGAATAGTAACCTTAGTTGGTGCTACTACAGAAAACCCTTTTTTCGAAGTTAATAAAGCACTTTTATCTAGATCGATGATTTTTAAATTAGAGCTTTTATCAAAGGAAAATATAGTGTCATTATTAAATAGAGCACTTAAAGATAAAAAGTTTGGCTATGGAAGTATTAATATAAAGTTATATAAAGAAGCAGAAGAGTTTATATGTAATAATGCTGGTGGTGATGGGAGAAGAGCATTAAATGCTTTAGAATTAGCTGTATTGACAACTAACAAAAGGGAAGATGGTATAATACATATAACTCAAGATGTAGTAGAAGAATGTATGCAAAAAAAACAAGTTACTTATGATAAAAGTGGAGATTATCATTATGATATAATATCTGCCTTTATAAAGAGCATTAGAGGAAGTGATCCCGATGCTTCAGTTCATTATCTTGCTCGAATGCTATCTGGTGGCGAAGATCCTGAATTCATAGCTAGAAGACTTGTAATATCAGCATCAGAAGATATAGGTAATGCAGATCCATATGCGCTTTTAATAGCTAATGCTGCTCTAAATGCAGTAAAGTTTATAGGAATGCCAGAAGCGAGAATACCTTTAGCTCAGGCAGTTATATATTTAGCAGGGGCACCTAAAAGTAATGCAGCTTATAATGCTATTAATTTAGCTCTTGAAGACATTGAAAAGGAAGAGATAGGTAGAGTTCCTTTACATCTTCGAGACAGTAACTATGGCGGTTCTCAGGTATTAAATGAAGGAACTAAGTACAAATATCCTCATGAATATGAAAATCATTATGTTAGACAACAATATATGCCTAAAGAGTTACTTAATAAAGAATATTATACTCCAACATCAATGGGATATGAAAAACGCATAAAGGATAGATTAGATACCTTAAAAAAATAAAATTAAAAACATAAATAATTTTTTGTATTATGCACATCTTATAAATAAGCAATATATTTTTAAAATAATTTAAAGTTGAAAATGTATAACTTAAAATTTATATATTTTGCTAAAGATTTAAAAATAGTTGGAGGTTATAAGATGAGCAATAATAAATGTATAAAAGTTTCAGGGGAAGATGGAAGAATAGTAGAATTAGAATTTATTGATGTGGTTAATGTAGGAAAAAATGAGTATGTAATTGCAGGTCCCAAGGATTCAGATGAAGCTTGTGCATATAAGGTTATAAGTAGAGAAAATGGTATGATTGAGTATGCTTCTATAGGAGCAGGTAAAGAGTTCAATCAAGTTTTATCTGCTTATAATACAAAAAATGATTAACCATCCTTTGTCTTAAATAATTTTTATTATATAAGAAAGGAAGGTGAATTAACATGAGTAAATCGAAAAAGAAAAATAAAATGAATAATCAAATTAAACCATCACAAAAGAGTACTATAGATCAAGTACAAATTTTAAATAGAGATGTGCAGGATGCTCACCATATTAAAAGTGCTACCTTAATAAATGGATTATTTGGTGTAGAAATAAAAGATAATCTAATAGACCCAGATACTAGATTTTATATTTAAAATTTGTGTAAAAATAATATATACATGTCTACTAATAAATAGTATAAACTAGATAGTAATATAATTAAGTTTTATATTTTTAATATGGCATTGTTTTATAGGTTTATATGCTATATAATGAAATAAGATTTATTTGAAAGAATTTAGGAGGACATGAAAATGGAAGATATGAATATAATAACACTTACTGACTCAGAAACAATGGAAAAGGTAGAATTAGAAATAGTTGAAGATTTAACTATAGATGGAGAGCACTATGTTATTTTAGCACCACTTGACGAAGAAGATGAAGCTTATGTATATAAGGTGATTGGAGAAGGTGCCACAGCTTCATATGAAATGGTTGAAGATGAAGCTGAATTTGATAAAGTTGTTGCAGAATATGATAAAATATTTGAAGAAGAGATGAAAAAGTAATAAGAGATAAACTATCTGTGATTATAAACATATATAATTTATAATTTATAATTTATAATTTATAATTAAATGAAAAAAGATAACCTTGATTTATAAGGTTATCTTTTTAATTTATTTATATTGCTGTATTTCTATCAGCATTTAAATTTTTATTTCCTTTTTTAAGTCTAACAGTTGGTTCACTTGGTAAACCGAACTTAGGAATAAATCTATCCCATCCAGTTAGAGTAAGTAATAGGATTGAAATTACAGCTACGAATGCCATAAAGTTAAATCTAATTATATCCAATGCTGCAAATTTGTGCAATGGATATACTGAAGATGCAATTCCTACATAGAATCCTATATATACGTGCCAAGGAATTAATTGAGATCCAAATACTCCAAGAGCATCACCGAAGGTTGCATTTCTAAGATATAGTTTATACATATCTTCTGGACTTCCTTCAACATTTTTATCAACTAATTCTTTAATGATAGGTCCAATAGTTACTATTTGAGCCATTTCATCAGCTAGAGCGGCATTTCCACCTATACATAAAACACCATTCCAGAACATTAATTGTCTTACACTTCCAGATATTTTCATAACAAGAGCTGATATCGGAGCAAAAGCATCCATTTTAGCCATTACACCACCAAAGGCACCAACCCACATCATCATTACTATAACCCAAGAACCAGCCTCACCAAATCCACTTTCAACTAAACCTAAGAAAGAAGATAAGCTTTCTACAGTTCCTGCAAAAGAACCAAAAATAAATGAAGAAGCGATTCCTAAGAATAAACATAGTAGAGTAGGTACACCCATGATAGCTGCAGCTATAACAAGTATAAGAGGAATTACCATATAGAAAGGAACTCCATGTTTAACTTGATTTAAAAGTTCAACAGCAGCTGGTTTTTCAGCTTCGATAGCAGACCATGCTTCTGCTGGAATAGCATCGATAGCTAATTTTGCATTAGCTACATCTGTAGGTAGTTTCATAGCTAAACTAACAACAAATATAATGATTGCAGTTATAATAAGACATGTTACTGACCAAACTCCTTGAGTTCTGATTCTATCAATAACCTCAACCTTTTGAATACCAGAACTTACAACTGTTGTATCAGAAATAAGACCAATATTGTCACCGAAACAAGCACCACCAGCTATTGAAGCTGTAGTAAGAAGAATATTTCCTCCAACTATATGGTTAAGCCATAAGAAAATAGGAGCACATGCAGCAAATGTTCCCCAAGAAGTTCCAGTAGCAACTGATAGAATAGCAGTTACTAAGAATCCACATACAGCAACGGTTCTTGCATTTAATCCAAGAGATAGGGCCATATTAACTATAGAAGCACCAACTCCTGTTGACATGAAAGAATTTGCCATTGCATAGGCAAACATCAGTATAAAAAATACTAAAATAAGTTCCTTTACATTATCGATTGCTGCATCGATAAGATCATTGAATTTAACTTTTTCTGTGATGTAGGCTACAACACATGCAAATATAGTTGCTATTGGAGCAGCTGTCAGCACGTCTACCTTCATCATCATAAGTCCTGCCAATACAAATATTGGTACAAACTTAAAGATTGCTTTAAAAAATTTCATTTTTATATCCCCCTATAAAAAAATTACTAGAAAAACTAGTTATTTATTTAACTAGTTTTTCTATAAAATTAGTTTAAAACGTTTTCTCAAAAATATCAAGTATTTTTCAGAAAAAACACATAAATTAAATAATTTAATGTAGAAGTTTAGGAGTATTTGCTAATATATGTATTATAAAAGGATAATTGTTATTATGTGTAAAGGGTTTTATGGTTATTATTAGTAAATTAATATGAATTTTATGGAATGAATTTTAATTTGTATAACTATAATATATAAAAAATCTCACAATAATTATTAACTATTGTGAGATTTTTTTATTTATTATGCACAAATTTCTTTATCAGAATTGGCCTCAGAAGTTTGATTCTTAAGTTTAACTTTAGGTTCCCTAGGTAAACCAAAATTAGGAATGAATCTATCCCATCCTGTAAGGGTGAGAAGTAGTAGTGAACCAACAGTTACAAAGGCCATTATATTGTATTTTATTATATCAGTAGTTAAGAAAGTATGTAATGGATATACTGAAGAAAGTATTCCTACATAGAACCCCATGTATACATGCCAAGGTATTAATTGAGATCCGAAAACTCCTAATGCACTTGAGAATGTGGCATTTCTAAGACGAAGCTTATAAAGATCTTCTTCACTTCCTTCAACATTTTTATCAACTAACTCTTTAGTAATAGGGCCAATAGTTACTATTTGAGCCATTTCATCAGAAAGGGCAGCATTACCTCCTATACAAAGAAGTCCATTCCAGAACATTAATTGTCTTACATTTCTAGATATTTTTAATATGAATTTTGATAATGGTTCAAAGGCATTCATTTTTGACATAATACCACCAAAGGCACCAAACCACATCATCATTACTATAACCCAGGAACCAGCCTCGCTAAATCCATTTTCAACTAATCCAAGGAAGGAACTTAGACTTTCCACAGTTCCAGCAAAGCTTCCTAATATGAAAGATGAACATATACCCAGGAATAAGCATAGTAAAGTAGGCATTCCAAGCACTGCAGCAGCAATAACAAGAATTAATGGAATTACCATATAGAAAGGAACTCCTTCTTTAACTTGATTTAAGAGTTCAACAGCTGCTGGTTTTTCTGCTTCGATGGCAGACCATGCTTCTGATGGAATAGAATCGATTGCAATTGAAGTATTAGCAACTTCAGTAGGAAGTTGCATTGCGACACTCATACCAAAAATAATAATTGCAGACACAACAAGACAAGCTACAGACCAAACAACTTGAGATTTTACTCTTTCAAGTACTTCAACCTTTTGAATACCTGAACTTACAACTGTAGTATCAGAGATAAGCCCTATATTATCTCCAAAACAAGCACCACCAGCTATTGAAGCTGTAGTAAGAAGAATACTTCCTCCCAATATGTGGTTTAGCCACAAGAAGATAGGAGCACATGCTGCAAAGGTTCCCCAAGAGGTACCGGTAGCAACAGAAAGTATAGCAGTTACTAAGAAGCCACATACAGCAACGCTTCTTGCATTTACTCCAAGAGATAGTGCTATATTAACTATAGAAGCACCCACACCAGTTGACATAAATGCATTTGCCATTGCATAGGCAAACATTAGTATAAAGAATACTAAAATAAGCTCCTTTACATTTTCGATTGAAGCATCGATTAGTTCACTGAATTTAACCTTTTCTGTGATATAGGCTACAACACATGCAAAGATGGTTGCAATTGGTGCTGCTGTAAGCACATCCATACCATTCATAATAAGGCCGGCCAATACGAATATTGGTACAAACTTTAAAAATCCTTTTAAAAATTTCATTTATGATCCCCCTATAATTTAATTAAAATGAAAATATAGTTATTTTTTTAACCATTATTTTCACATTACTAGTTTAAAACCTTTTCAAAAAAATATCAAGTGTTTTTCCAGAAAAGATACATAAATTTTAGAACATTTTATAAAAAAATTAAAAATAATGAGTTAATTAATGAAAACGATAAATAAAAAAGTAGAAATAGGTAGAAATGATGTTTAAGATGAAAATATTTGCATATATCCTATGTAAATGTTTACTAAAATTAATTTCAAAAAATTTAGTGTATAAATAATATTATAAATAATATTTACATTTTGATATTTATAACTTTAATTATTGTAGAATATTTCAAACTGTATGTTAAAAAAATAACATATATTATAAAAAACATGCTATTATTATTTTATAATATAAATAGCATGTTTTAAGAATTATTTACTTATTTTATAGAAATACATCCTTATCAGTATTATATATTTATTTAGTAATCTAACAGTAGGTTATGTTGGTATACTAAATTTAGGAATAAATCTGTCCCATCCAGTAAGGGTAAACAGTAGGATTGATCCTACAGCTACAAAAGCCATAAAGTTGTATTTAATTATATCTGTAGCTACATATTTATGAAAGGGATACACTAAAGAAACAATTCCTATATAGAAACCAATGTAAACATAAAGAATACTGTGACTAATTACAATATATACGACAAAGATTTAATAAATTTAATGTACTTAACAAGAACTTAGCAAAAAAGTTAAAAAATAAATAGATAAACTTCTAGAATTTACAGAAGGTTACCTATTTATAAAATGTGTTTTAATTAATTTGTAAAATGAAAATAAATTCTAATAGTCAGATTCTGAATTACATAAATTATTTACAATTGCTATAGATGCACTGGCGCCAAGTCTATTTGCACCAGCATTTATAACCTTCATGGCATCTTCAGTAGTACGAACACCACCAGAGGCTTTTACTCCCATATTAGGTCCAACAACCTTTCTCATTAGAGTAATATCTTCAGGAGTTGCTCCACCTGTACTAAATCCAGTTGAAGTTTTTACAAAGTCTGCACCTGCTTCTTGTGATAATTCACAAGCCTTAATTTTTTCTTCTTCATTTAATAGGCAAGTTTCTAAAATAACTTTAACTATAGCCTTTCCTTTAGCTGTATCAACAATTTCTTTTATATCATTTCTCACAAAGTCGTAATCCTTATCCTTTAAAGCTCCTACGTTGATAACCATGTCTATTTCATTTGCTCCAAGTTCGATAGCTCTAGCTGTTTCGAAAGCCTTAGATTTAGTATCCATAGCTCCTAGAGGGAAACCTACCACTGTGCACACAAGTACTCCAGAGTCTTTTAGTTCCTTTGCTACTAACTCAGTATAACAAGAGTTTACACATACTGACTTGAATTTATATTCCTTTGCTTCTTTGCAAATTTTTATAACCTGATCCTTGGTTGTTTCAGCTTTTAAAATAGTATGATCAATCATTGATGCTATGTTCATTTTTATACCTCCTAATTGGTTATAATTGATTTTGTATGATCTATATGTGAATATTATTAACTTTATATAGTAAAATATATCTTTATTAATATAACTTTCATCACATTTTAAAAAGTTTAATTTAACTTTTTAATCATATTAAAAGAATACTTATCTTGTTTTTTATTTAGTTTAGAACTAAGTACATAAGAAATTACCATGGCTACTAAAGCCAGTAGCACTGAATATACTTCAGAGTTAGCTAAATTAAGCTTATTAAATATGTATAGACATATTATAAGAGTAATTACTGTAATAATGGTAGGGAAGGCATAGGCCCAAAATGTCATATTGCTAAAAACCTTATTATCCATTGATACTAAAACTCTTTCACCAACAGTAGCATGTTCTGTATTTTTTAATTCTACCAATATAGTATCTTTAGGACATCCGGATTTACAAGATGAACATCCACCACCACAACCACCTTTTTTTACAAAAGCAACAGTAGCTATATCTCCATTAATTTTCTTTATAATACCTTCTTCTTGCACGAAATCACCTCCAAATAAATATAGAAGGCTAAAAAGCCTTCTATATTATAACATAAAATTAAATTTATTTATACTGTAGCATTTTTATTTTCAGAAGAAGTAGCTTCACTAGCTGCCTTAGCAGGAGATGGTACTGCTTCTTTTTTTAATACTGGTTTTCTAAGGTTTAATATAGAGTTCTTTGGACATTTATTTGCACATATTCCACAACTAACACATTTTGTGTAATCAAATACTGGAATATTATTTACTATCTCGATAGCATCTTTAGGGCAGTTTTTCATACAGATACCACAGCCGATACATCCTACATCACAAACATCCATAACTTCTTTACCTTTATTTTTGTTATTACAATCTATTCTAACCTTAGATTTTTTAGGCACAAAATGAATCAATGTTTTTGGACAAGCAGATATACAAGCACCACAAGCCACACATTTTTCTTCATCTATAGAAGCTACACCATTAACTATGGATAGTGCACCGAATTCACAAGCCTTCACACAAGAACCAAGGCCTAAGCATCCAAATTCACAAGCTTTAGAACCACCACCAGGAGCTACGGAAGCTTGGTTACAGTCTAAAATTCCTACATAGTTATATTTTTCTCTTGCAACATCAGAAGTTCCTTTGCATCTTACAAAAGCTACCATTGGTTCAGATGTTGATGCTTCAACTCCAAGAATTGAAGATATCTTTTCAACTGCCTCAGCACCTCCAGGGCTACATTTGTTAGTTGCAGCTGTACCCATAACTACAGCTTCTGCATAAGCATCGCATCCAGCAAATCCACATCCACCACAGTTTGCACCAGGTAAACATTCTCTTACTAGAGGGATTCTTTCATCAACTTCTACTTTAAATTTACTGTTTGCATATCCTAATAGGGCTCCAAATACTAATCCAAGACCACCTAGGCTGACTACTGGAGCCACTAAATTTGATAAATCCATTTAAATTCCCTCCTTTAAACTAAACCACTGAATCCATAGAATGCAATAGCCATTAATCCAGCTGTTATTAGAGAAATTGGTAAACCTCTAAAAGCAACGGGCATATCAGTATTATCTTCCATTCTCTCTCTTAAACCTGCAAGTATTACTATAGCTAGTACATATCCAAGAGCTGCACCAATAGTATTAGATAATGATTGAGCTAATCCATACTGTTTATCTATGTTTGTAACAGCAACACCAAGTACTGCACAGTTAGTTGTGATAAGCGGTAAGAAGATACCTAGAGATCTATAAAGACCAGGTTGGATTTTCTTAATAACAATCTCAACAAATTGTACTAATGCTGCAATAACAAGGATAAAAGCTAATGTTGATAGATATTCCATTTCAAAAGGAACTAAAATTAACTTATTTACCACGAAGGTAATAAGAGTAGCTAGTAACATTACAAAGGTAACAGCTGCACCCATACCTTTAGCAGTTTCTGTCTTTTGAGAAACTCCAAGGAAGGAACATATACCTAGAAACTGCCCTAATATTACGTTGTTAACTAAAAGGGCTCCTATAAATATAGTAAATAATTCTTTCATTAAATTTCACCTTCCTTATTTTGTAGTTTCAGATTTTTTAGCTTTTGAAATCTTATATTGATTCAAGCATGCTAAAAGTATACCAAGAGTTATGAAAGCTCCAGGAGCAGATGTCATAACCATAGCTGGAACATAAGATTTTGGTAGGAATTGTAACCCGTAGAATGTTCCATTACCAAGTACTTCTCTAAAGGTTGCTAATACAACTATAGCAAGTCCAAATCCAAGTCCCATACCAATAGCATCAAAAATTGAAGGTAACACTTTATTTTTTGATGCATATGCTTCAGCTCTACCTAAGATAACACAGTTAACTACTATAAGTGGTAAGAATATTCCAAGAGACTTATATAAGTCAGGAATATAAGCTTGTAATAAGAACTGTATTAAAGTAACAAAGGTAGCGATAACTACTATATAAGCAGGTATTCTGATTTTATCAGGAACAAGTTTTCTAATTAAAGATATAACAGCGTTTGATCCAATTAATACTAAGGTAGAAGCTAGAGCCATACCAGCAGCATTCTTTACACTACTTGTAACAGCAAGAGTAGGACACATAGCTAGTACTTGTATGAAAACTGGATTTTCGGTAATAATACCTGTTTTTAATCTATTAACTAATTCTTTCATTCTACTTTGCTCCTTTCAAGTTTGTATTGTAGTAATTTATAGCAGTGTTTACACCAGTAGTTACTGCTTTAGAAGTAATTGTTGCACCAGTAATTGCTTGAATATCTGAACCGACAGTAAGTTCCTTTTCAGAAGAAAGACCTTTATATTGTGCTGCGAAAGAAGGATCATCCTTTGCTTTAGAACCAAGTCCAGGAGTTTCAGTATGACTTAAAATTGTAATACCAGAAACAGCACCTTCAGCATCGATACCAACCATTAATTCAATTTTTCCACCATAGCCTGATGAGTTAACTTGAAATACATAACCTGCATCATTCCCACTAGTTTTAGCTTGAAATATACCTGTTACGTTTTCATCGGCAACGCCATCTTTTAATTCTGAAAATTCTTCTGCTTCTAAGACAACTTTCATAGCAGCAGCTTGGTCCTCTTTAGCTTTAGCTTCAATTGGTGCTCTAGTAATATCATAAGCAAAGGCAAGTATTAGACCAGCAATTGCAGTAATTGCAAGCAGAATTCCTCCTAATTTTAAATTTTCTTTCATTATTTTGCACCTCCGAACACACGTGGATTCGTCCATTTATCAATCATTGGAACTAATAAGTTCATTATTAAGATTGAGTAAGAAACACCTTCTGCATAACCACCGTATAAACGAATTAATGATGTTAATAAACCACAACCAACACCAAATATGATTTGACCTTTTCTAGTCATAGGAGATGTAGTATAATCTGTAGCCATGAATATAGCACCAAGCATTAATCCACCTATGAATATTTCATATATTCCATTTCCTTGCATAAATCCATCTCTACCTAATACTGTAGTTATTACAAAAACTGTACCAATATACGTAGCAGGTATGTGCCATGTTATAACTTTTCTATATAATAGATAAGCTCCACCAAGAAGTAGGGCGAAAGCAGAAACTTCTCCGATACATCCAGCTAAGTTAGTACCAAGGAATGCATCTAGAGTATCAGGAAGTAATCCACCACCATTACGAAGTATAGCAAGTGGAGTAGCTTTAGTTGCACCATCTATAGTCCATTCAGTCATTTGACTTGGATATGCAGCAAGTAAGAATGCTCTTCCAGCAAGGGCTGGGTTCATAATATTTTGACCAAGACCGCCAAAAAAACATTTAACAACAATAATAGCAAATGCACTACCAACAGCAACCATCCAAAGAGGAAGTGTAGGAGGCAAGTTAAAAGCAAGTAGTAATCCAGTAATAACTGCACTTAAATCTTTTAATGAATTTGGTCTTTTAGTTATTTTATTAAATAAGTATTCGCTTAGCATTGCAGAAACAATAGCTGTTATCATAACTAAGGCTGCTTCTTTCCCAAAGAAATAAATACCTGCTACAGTAGCTGGTACTAAAGCGATTAGTACATCTCTCATTACAGTTGATACTGTTTCCTTAGATTTGATATGTGGCGATACTGATACGTTATATAAATTTCCAGACATTATGTTCACCTCTACTTTTTCTTTTTATTAGCTATAACTCTTTTTTTACCCTCTTTGCAAGTTTGAGTTAAATTTCTCTTAGCAGGGCAAGAATAGCTACAAGCACCACATTCAATGCAGTTAAGTCCACCAAACTTTTCAAAGTTTTCATAATCGCCTCTTACAACTTGAGCATTAAGTTTATTTGGAAGCAAGAACATTGGACATGCATTAACACATTTACCACATCTTATACAGTTTGATTCAACAGTAGGCACAGCTTCTGATTTTGTTAAGCAAAGTATACCAGAAGTACCTTTTATTGCAGGAATGTCTAAAGTAAATAGTGCAGTTCCCATCATTGGACCACCGCTAAGAACTTTAACAGGCTCTTCGTTAAATCCATCACAATAATCAACAAGTTCTCTCAAGCTTGTACCAAATTTAACTCTTAGGTTTTTTGGAGTTTTTATTGCACCTCCAGTAACAGTAACTATTCTTTCAGTAAGAGGTTTACCAAAAATAACTGCTTCTCTTATAGCAAAAATAGTAGCTACGTTTTGAACTATGCAACCAGCATCAGCAGGTAGTTTTCCTGTTGGAACTTCTCTTTTAGTAACAGAATAGATTAACTGTTTTTCTGCACCTTGTGGATACTTAGTTTTAAGTTCTGCTATTTCAACATTTTTAATAGGTTCTACAACTGCTTTCATTATTGTTATAGCATCACTTTTGTTGTTCTCAATACCTAAGAAGATTTTTACTTCAGGAAACATTTGAGAAAGAATTTCTAAACCTTCAGCTATCTCATTAGAATATTGTAGCATTAACTGATGGTCACAAGTTAAGTAAGGTTCGCATTCAGCTGCATTGATAACAATAGTATCAATATTGCATTCTTTTGGTGGGTTTAGCTTTACATGAGTTGGAAAGCATGCACCTCCAAGACCTACAATACCAGCTTCTTGAATTATCTCTAATAGCTCATTTTTAGATAAATTCTTATAATTTTCGTGTGGTGTATAGGCTATTTCTTCATAGGTATTATCGTTTTCAATAATAACGCTCATAACCTTTGAACCACTTGATGTAAGCATAGGTGTTACATTTTTAACTATTCCAGATACACTAGAATAGATATTAGATGAAACAAAAGATGTGCTTGCACCAATTTTTTGTCCAACTACAACTTTATCTCCCTTTTTTACAATAGGTTCACATGGAGCCCCTATATGTTGGCTCATAGGGAACACTAAATCACCCTTTGGAAGATAGGTTTCAATTTCTTTTTTTTCTGAAAAATGTTTTCCGTGAGGCGGATGAATGCCTCGTTTAAAAGTTAATAGTCCCATAATATTCCTCCATTCCTATAGTATAAATTATAAAGACATTGTATTAATGACTCCTATAGTACAAACTTTATTATAACTCGAAAATCTTTATGGTGCAATATATTGAATTGTTTATATGATTTAAGAATAATTAAAACTATAGTGGATAAATTAAAAATTAAATAGAAAATAATGCATACATTGTCTAATATTAAGGGATTATTTACATAAATTTAGATAATATAATTCCATACTCGTAATAAATTACAAATTTTAAGGAATATTATAGTGAGAAAAAGTAAATATAAATTTATTTCATTAAAAATTTTGGATAAAATATTATTGCACTAATTTATATAGTATGCTAAAATCAAATAAGCAAATCTTTATAAAATAAGCAAATATTAAGAGGAGAAAATGATGACAAATAGAGAAGAAGAAATATTAAATCTTATAAAGGATAACCCCTTAATATCTCAAAATGAAATAGCAGATATTCTTAAGATTACTAGGTCATCTGTAGGAGTACATATAGGAAACCTTATAAAAAAAGGATACATCTCAGGTAGAGGATATGTAATGAGTAAAGAAAATTTTGTATCTATAATAGGAGGAACTAATATAGATATAGTAGGATTTTCTAATGATGAGTTAAGACTTAATGATTCTAATCCAGGAAATATAAAATTTTCTTTAGGTGGAGTTGGTAGGAATATAGGTGAAAATTTGTCTAGATTAGAGGTTTCTACAAAACTAATTTCTGTTATTGGTAATGATATTTATGGTCGTAAGATTATAGATGAAGGCAGAGAAATTGGGTTAGATTTAGAACATAGCCTTAAATTAGATGGAGAATCTACATCTGTATATATGTCTGTTCTTGATTATTCTGGAGATATGAAAGTAGCAATTTCATCCATGGATATCTATGATAAGATGACCATAGAATTTATTAAAACTAAAAAATCAGTAATTGAAAGTTCTAAAATATGTATTATAGACACTAATATTCCTAAGGAAGTAATAGAGTATGTAGTTAATAACTTTAAAAACACAAAATTTTTCTTAGATACAGTATCATCATCTAAGGCAGTTAAGGTAAAGGACATCATTCATAAGTTTCATACAATAAAACCTAATAAAATTGAAGCTGAGATTTTATCTGGAATGAAAATTAGTACTATGGATGAGGTAGAAAAAGTTAGTGATTACTTTTTAAACTTAGGTGTAAAAAATGTATTTATAAGTCTAGGTGAAGAAGGAGTATATTATAATGATGGGATAAGTAAAGGATTATTTATTCCGCCCAAAGTTAAAGTTGTTAATGCTAATGGTGCAGGGGATGCTTTTGTTGCTGGATTAGTATACTCAAGTATGAATAATTTTGATTTAATACATACTTTGAAGGTTGCTTCAGCTTGTTCTTCACTGGCAATTACTCATAAAGATACTATTAATCCAAATATGTCTTTGGAAAATATAAATAAAAAATTGGAGGAGATTAAATAATGTTAGAAAGATATTTAGATATAAACCCAGAGGTAAAAGCAGCATTAATGGAAGGAAAGCCAGTAGTTGCTTTAGAATCAACTATAATATCTCATGGAATGCCTTACCCTAAAAATGTAGAAACTGCATTAAAAGTGGAAAGCATAATTAGAGAAAATGGAGCAATCCCAGCAACTATAGCTATTCTTGAAGGAAAATTAAAAGTTGGATTAACAACTGAAGAAGTTGAATTTTTAGGAAAAACTTCTGGCGTAATAAAAACTAGCAGAAGGGATATACCTTTTATAGTTGCTAATAAACTAAATGGAGCTACTACAGTTGCATCTACAATGATTATTGCAGCACTTGCTGGAATTAAGGTATTTGCTACAGGTGGAATTGGAGGAGTTCATAGAGGTGCTGCACAGACTATGGATATATCAGCTGACCTTGAAGAATTGGCTATGACTGACGTAGCTGTAGTATGTGCTGGATGTAAGTCTATTCTTGATATTGGGTTAACTCGTGAATATCTAGAAACTAAGGGAGTACCTGTAGTAGGATTCCAAACAGAAGAATTACCGGCATTCTACACAAGAAAATCTGGATTTAAAGTAGACTATAAAGTGGATAGTGAAGAAATACTTGCAAAAGCATTAAAGGCTAAATGGGATTTAGGTTTAGAGGGTGGTATGGTTGTTGCAAACCCAATACCAGAAGAATTTGAAATGGATTATGATACAATTAATAATGCTATAGAAACAGCTGTTAAGGAAGCGGAAGAGAAAGGGATAGTAGGAAAAGAGAGTACACCATTCTTACTGTCTAAGGTTAAAGAGATTACAGGTGGATCAAGTTTAGAATCTAACATTCAATTAGTATTTAATAATGCTAAGGTTGGAGCAAAACTGGCAGTAGAACTATCTAAGCTACAATAGCATTTTAAAGGATATATAACTAGATAAGCTTTAATTTCAGGTAAAACTTATCTGGTATATAACATGTAATATTACCTATATAAAATATAAAAAGGTATGAAACCTAAAAAATTAAAATGGTTTCATGCCTTTTTATATACAAAAGTACAAGTATTCTAATGCAACACCAATAATTAGCATTAAAATAAAAACCTAAGGAATTACCCCTAGGTTTCAAAGAATATTGTACATAGATTAGCTTGTTTTACCATATATTACATTAAGAATGTCATCAGTATATAGAGTTTCTTTTAAAAGTAGTTCTTCAGATAGCTTAACTAATAAATCTATATTATTATTTAAGGTGTTTTTAACTTCTTCATACAATTCATCCAGTACAGATTTACACTCTTCTAGTACTACTGTAGTATAATAATCAGTAGGTATTCCTTGCATTTCTGAAAGTCTTAAAAGACCTAGAGATTTTCCCATACCATATTCACATACCATATTATTAACTATATTGGTAGTTTTCTTTAAATCATTGAAGGCTCCAGTAGTTATTTTTTCTTCGCCAAAGATAATTTCTTCCGCAGCTCTTCCACCCAATAAAACCATGATTTTTCTTTTTAAATAATCTAGATTATGGTAGGTGTTATCTTCACCTATAGTTAAAGTGTATCCACCTGCACCCTTAGATGTAGGGATTATAGTTATTTTAGAGATTTTTTCTTCTGGAACCTTTAAGTGGGAAATTAATGCATGTCCAACTTCATGATAAGCAGTAATTTTCATATCTTCTTCTTTAAGGGCTTCTTTATCTAATTTTTCATGACCAGCAACTACTATTGAAAAGGCTTTATCCATATGTTCACCAGTGATATATGGAGCATCTTCTTTGCATGCAATTATAGCAGCTTCATTTACTAAATTTTCTAATTTAGCACCAGAAAAATAGGCTGTATTATGTGCGATATCTCTTATGTTCATATCACTTACTGGTTTATTTTTAAAGTGAAGGTTTAATATTTTTTCTCTTGCATTAATATCTGGAAGAGATACCTCTATATGTCTATCGAATCTACCAGGTCTTAAAAGAGCTTCATCTAATATATCAAGTCTATTAGTAGCTGCTATAACTACAATACCTTCACTTTCTTTAAATCCTGACATCTCAGTTAGAAGAGCATTTAAGGTTTGATCCTTTTCATCAGAATTACCAGATTTATTAGAACTACGCTTTTTACCTATAGCATCGATTTCATCAATAAAAATAACAGCTTTACCATGAGTCTTAGCTTTCTTGAATAAATTTCTAATTCTACTTGCACCTACTCCAACATACATCTGAACAAAGTCTGAACCAGATACAGCATAGAAAGGAACATTAGCTTCACCAGCTATAGCTTTTGCTAATAGAGTTTTCCCAGTTCCGGGATCTCCATAAAGAATTACACCTTTAGGCATTCTTGCGCCGTAAGAAGCATATTTTTCTGGATTTTTAAGAAAATCTACTATATCCTTTAAACTTTCTTTAGCCTCATCATTGCCGGCTACAGAATTAAAGCTAAATTTATCCTTAGAAACACTTTGTCCATCAATTGCAGTAATAGAAGTCATTGTTCCACCAGAACTATTCCTTTTTATAGTCATAAATATAGTAGTTACAGCAGAAAGGCTGAGGAATATAACTGCTATACGTTGATTTGTTGGTAAAGTAGAAGAACTTTCAACTGTAATACCTTCTTTTAAAAGAGTTTCTTTAAGAGTATTACTATTAGGATTATCTGTAGAATATTTATTTCCCAATTTATCTATAATAGTAATTTTAGGTGTTTGAGACATGGATACTTTAGATATATTATTACTTTCTAAATCCAGTAAAAAATCTGAATATGCTTTATAGGGGATTGTAGCTGCACCTATATTCAATAAAATTAAAGCTACAATTGATAATACTAAAATACTTAAAGGAATAATGATTAAATTCTTTTTAATGTTATCTATCAATAATCTTACCTCCTTAAAATTTGTATATACTTTTTTATAAAATAGAATTTGATATATACAATATAAAATGATTAAAGAATAATGTTTTATCTATAAAAAGATTGTTTCATGCTGTAATTAGTATTATACAAAATTTAAAACTAAAGTCCACAAATTAACCTAAAATTTGTAAATGTAAGTTATGGTAGAATTGTAAAGATAACAGGTAGAATATGTAATAATAAAATATACCTAGCTACATATCAATGTAACTAGGTATATTCTAAATAAGGAATGCCCCTAATAATATTCTGTTATATTTTACTTATTTACATAAATTAATGATTAATTAAATTAAAGTTGATTTTTAACTACTTTACCATCAATCATTACAAGTTTAACAGTATTTCTAAGATCAAAAGGATGTCCATTATATATTATAATGTCTGCATCTTTTCCTATTTCAATACTACCAACTCTATGATCTGCATTTATTGCACGAGCTGGATTTATGGTAATAGATCTTAAAGCCTCTTCTTCATCCATTCCTTCTCTAGCAGCAAGGGCAGCACATAGAGATATATATTGAAGTGGAATTACAGGGTGATCAGTCATAATGGAAACTTTTATTCCAGCTTTGTTTAAAATCATAGGAGTTTTAAATGTTAAATTTTTCAGTTCTACTTTACTTCTATCAGATAAGCTTGGACCTATAATTATAGATTTTATATGTTCATCTTTAAGGCTTTCGGTTATTAAATGTCCTTCAGTACAATGCTCTAAAGAAAGGTCTAAATCAAATTCTCTAGCTATTCTAATAGCAGTAAGAATATCATCAGCTCTATGAGCATGAGATTTCAATGGAATTTCCTTTCTAATGACCTTTGCTAAGGCTTCTAACTTCATGTCAAAGTCTGGAGCTTTAGCACTACCATTTTTAAAGGCTTCTTGTTTTTCTACATAATTTTTAGCTTTTATTAAATTTTCACGAAGGATAGCTGCAGTAGCCATTCTAGTACTTGAAGTAACTTTTTTACCACTATAAACTCGCTTAGGGTTTTCTCCAAAGGCAGATTTCATAGCAGTACACTCATTAATAACCATATCATCTATAGTTTTTCCATAAGTTTTCATAGTTGCAAAGGTTCCACCTATTACATTAGCACTTTTATACGTAGTGCTTATATACATGGTGATTGAAGGGGAGAGATGAAAAATGAGTAAACAAACTAAAACTAATAACAATGATATGGGATTTACTACAGTATACACAAAGGTAATAGCAGACCAAAGATTAAGTACTACAGATAAGGCTGTATTTATGGCTTTAAGCACATTTTGCTACAATGGTAAAGATACTTGTTTCCCAAGTTATAAGACATTAGGAGCTATGTTAGGAATATCTACACGTACAATAGGTAGAAGTATTAAGAAACTTAAAGAAGTTGGATATGTTAAAGTAGAAAGAAATTTAGGTTATGTTAATCTTTATACCCTTTTTAAGCCAATTATAGAAAGTGGGGTGACTAAAGTTAAAGAAACTATTACTAAAGTTAAAAATACTTATAATAAAAAGAAAAATAAATTCCATAGTTATGAACAACGAGATTATAATATGGAGGAATTAGAGAAGAAATTATTGGGTTGGACATAAAAAGAGAGCCTTATTCTACCGCAAATAGATAAGACTCAAAACTGAATAAATAGAATAAAATAATTGTTAAATCTATTATATCATTTTTAAAAATAAATATGCAATAGGTTTATTTGCTATGTTTAGAATTAAAAAAATCACTTCCATTATATAGGGTTATATTTTGTTATTACAATATCATGAAATAAATGGTATTATAATAAGAGATTATAACCTATTTTTTTCTTTTTTAATAGGCTATATGAATTATATGTCGCATCCCCAAGACAATAATATTCTAGGCAGGTGTGACATAGGAGTTTTACTAATAATTAAAAGTATTAATAATTAAAAATTAATAAGCTATATAGTAACATTATAGAGTTTATATCCAATAAATTAATTAGTATACTAATATTTCAAAATGTGTTAATATTATATTATAATTTATAAATATTAGGGGGGGTAATTATCGTGAGTAAGAAGTATTTTATATTTATCTTATTGGGAATATGCATGTTTTTAGTAGGATGTGGAGCAACTAAACTTGATAAAACAACTACATACATTAGTGAAAGTAATTTTGAAAAAGCTATAAAATCTTATGAAAGTTTATCAGGAGAAGATAAGGTAAAGATAGATGATATATTAAAATCTAAAATTGATGAACAATATAATAAATTTGTTAGCAAAGAAATAGAGAAACAAGTTACTATAGAAGAAATAATAAAATTTAAAGATTTTAATGGAGTATCTCAAATTATTAAAGAAACTGAAGATAAAATAAATAAAATAGATAGTTCTCGAACTAACTTTGAAATGGGACAAAAACTAGAAAAGGAAGGCAAAATGGAAGATGCACTAGTGAATTATAAAGCTGTGTATGTATTAGATAAAGATAATTATGGAACAGCTCAAAGTAAAATTACTACACTAGAAACAGCTGTAGAAAATGAAAAAACTGAATTATTAAAGAAACAGATGAAAGAAGAAAATAAAAAGTATGCGGTGACTACATCTATAGTGCCTAGTCAATTTGATTTGTATGATGGAATCCAAGTTATGATAAAAAATAATACTGATGCTACTGTAAAAGAATTTAGAGTTGGAGTGTTTATATATGATAAAAATGGACTTCCTATCAAAAGTGGAATATTAGCAGGTGGAGACATTTATATGACGGTAAAAGAAACAAATGCAAATATTATGCCTGGAGAGTCATGGGGAAGTGATAGAGTGATAGATACGTATTTGGATAATGGCACAGTTGGATATGCAAAAGCATGTTTAATAGAAGTGATAGATTATGATGGAAAGAAATGGACAAATCCATATGAATCTCAATGGTACTTAGATAACTATGATAAAAAATATAAATAGATATATAATCAAAGGATTACTTTGGTAGTCCTTTTTATTTTGTACTCAATACCAAAGGTATACTAGTAAAAGATTTAAAAAAATTATAAAAAATATTAAAGAAGAAAAACAAAGAAAACACGAGGAAAACGGAGTAAATAGAACTTAATTCATTGTAATTGACATTGCATTAGATGATATGATAATCTATTTGGTATAAAAATAATAACGAAAGAAAAGGTGAAAAGATGGAAAATAAAATCGAGATTGAATATGAAAGAAAATTTGTAAATTATATATTTATAAATCAACGTATCTATTTTACATTTAGTATTATAGCTTTTGAAGTGTTCTTTAAAGTTTGTATGAAATCCATAGATATCTTAGGTGAAGACACAAATTTTTATTATATAATTGAAGTTAAAAGGGAAGTGATTTCAGAGGATGATTATAATAATTTAGTATGTATAATGCGAAATAATAGGCATGATAAACCTTTTAAGGGAATACTAATTGGAACTAAAAGAAATAAAAAGGTTGAACGTATGTGCATGGAAAATGGAAATATTGAGTGTGTTATTATTGATGATGTGATTTATAAGAAAAATGCTGAAGAATTAACATATCTTGAATTAGATAGAGATAGCAATGAACCGCCATATGCCAAAATACTAAAAAAATTATTTGAAAATATTACTGGTTTGAATAGTATAAGTAATAGAAGAAATATAAATTGTATAGATATTATATATAACTATAAATCGAATAGAGAGTTATGGGTTAAAATAACAAGAGACTCATTTGATATAGTCCCATTTATGAAACATCCTATATTTGAAGAAAAATATATTGAGGATAAAGAAATATACATTGGGAAAAATCATATTGATGAATTTATGTTTACAAATAAATATTTATATAAACTATCATATATGAAATGTAGATTTTTTACTGATAAAAGTATAAAAGATAATTATTGTGAAATATATAATGTTTTACATCCATTACAGGATTATATAGATTTGGAAAAGGTGAAATTTAATGAATATGACAATTTCCTCATTACTGATACTAACTATTTAGGCATACATATAATGAAAATTAAATTCTACCATCCACGTGAAAAATATATTATTATACCTAGTTTATATAAATACATTTTTGAAAATAACGAAGATAAAATTGGACATATAGTAAATACTTATGACTATAATAAAGTTAATTTTATTCAATGCTGCTATGTTTTTATTGGAAATAAGTTATATAAACCTTCAATTAAGATAAATTACTATAATAAATACTTAGATATAGAATTAGAAGTAAGATTAAAAGATGGTACAGCGATAAAAAGAAACTATGAGGTTATTGATAAAAATCATTATGAAAATAAAAAAATGATTAAAAAGGAATTTTTTTTAATTTGCAATGTTTATTTTATTCTTGATTTCGAAGAATACGTAAAAAATATTGTGAATAATAATAAAAGTAAAATTCATGAACATTATTTTGATAGCTACGTAACATCTAGGTATAAGCATTTAGTTAAAAATAAGAAATATTTAACTTTAAGGGAAATAATTAATATGCAAGATAATAAAATAAAATTGGCTTATGATGAAGTAATGGACGAAGAGTATTCCAGAGTAAAAGAAGTTAAGTGGAGAGAAGAAGCATTTAAATGAAGATTGATTAACTCTGAGATAATATTAATATGAAAAATTTAAATTAGAGAGTTTAAAAGCTCTCTTTTTTATTTCATAAAAAAGACCATACATAAGTACAGTCTAATCCTTCTTATTCAAGTATTCTTTGACAATGTTGTAAATATAATTACTAGCACTTCTATTATCTTCTTTAGCTAATTTAGATATCAATTCATATTCTTCTTTACTAAATTTAACATTTATTCTTTTGTTATCTTCTGATACAGCCACGTTTTCACCTCCTAAAACACTTTAACTATATTATATATTATATTATCCAAAATTTCAAATGTGATACACTTGAAAAATATTTTAATAAATTTATAAATAATGCTTTACAAAGTGGTTCACTTGATATACAATAAGATTATAGGAAGTGGTTCACTTTAAAAATAAGTGCTACACTTGAATAATATATAAGATAAACAAACAGGGAGGTATAAAAGATGAATAACTTAACATTACTCTTAAAAGCACTGACAACATGGTTCTACTATATAACAATATACGGACTAATAACAATACCAACTCTAGCAGTAATAATCTTTATCTTAAACAACCTTAAAACTCGTTATAAGCCAAACTAGAGAGTTTTAGAGGTATTGTAGACACATAATAATAGGAGGTGAAGAAATGGATAAAAAAGAGATAGTTACTAAATTAAGAGATATATTAATACAGCTATTAGATATTAGAGACAACTTAGAAGAAGTACAAGAAAAAGACTTAACCATGGATGCTTTTAATAGTCTTAATAGCTTAATAGTAAAACTAAATAAGCAGCCTTAAAACATGGGGGATGGGAAAATGATTATTACTTTAGAACAAATTAAAACGACTAAAGAACTAAACAAACAGAGAGAAGAGATAGCTAACAGACTAGAAGTTGCCATGAACATGAGTGGTGCAGAGCTAGAAGAACTATATAGAGAATATTATAGTAAGTAACTTAACCACCACGAAAGTTTAGTGGTCATATCAAAAATAAAATGGGAAATCAAGGGGGATATAATAATGAGTAAAAGTTTAATAGTTAGGTGCTTTATGATAAATGCACAAGAAGAAAGCAAAGAGGTTATATTAACAAACTTAGTAACTACAGAGGTAGAGAAGGTTAATATTTGGAGTATAGTTAAGGATAACTTGATTGTTAATGATACTAAAATCCAACTACACGGAATCCGTGAAAGTCGAACAGGCTATGAATTATTCACAGATAACTACCTTTTAGAGGTAATTTAATACTATATTTAAAATCCAAATTTTAAACAAATTAAAAAAGAGCAGTTAAATAACTACTCATACAATCATAATTTGACGAACGAAAATAATACCATATATTAATAAATTATGGTAAACTGAAATAAACGACTTAAACACGCATTAAAGCAGTTTTATTCAAAAATTTGAACTGATTAACACGCACCAATAGGGAAATATATTCTCTAGGTAATATAATATTTAACTTATAGCTATATAATATATCATTTTTATAGGAGTGTCAATAGAATTTCATTATATCGTGTAGAGAATTTAAAATCTAGTGATATCAATGTGTACACGTGCTAGTAAAAAATAGAATATAAAACAATAAATGCAATTAATAGGTTGATTTTGTACCTTTCAAAAGAGGGTACAAGCTTGAATCTATTATAGATTTAAATATTAAAGGGTGGTGACCTACACCAGAAGGAGAATAAAATGGGAAGAGCTGAGACTGATATCACAAAAATAAATGAATTTAGATTTGTAATGGAATATGATTTTGGTGGAGATTCAAGATTTCCATATACTTGTTGGATTTATAAGAAGGATGAAAAGGGAGGTTATATACCTTTTGAAGACAAGGATGGATTCCAAGTTAGAAGAGAGTTTAAAAGTAACTATAATAAAATACATTATAGAAATTTTATTAATAAGTTTGCTACTGATGAAAATTATAGAAATGATTACATTAATAATGAAAGGGATAGATAGAAATGAGAAATGAATTAAAAGCTATGAATGATGTAAGAGATACATTTGTAGGTGAGTTCGTTAGAACAGGGTGGAAAAGTGGCTATAAGGGAGAATTGCCAACTCTATTATTAATCAATGTAAAAAGAAAAAGTGATAATAAAATAATGACAGACCATCTATGGTTTAATCTTACTAAAAGGTTTGAACAAGTTCAATTAAATGAAGGTGATAAAGTTCAATTTGATGCAAGAGTAAAAGAGTATGAAAAGGGGTATAGAGGGTATAGAGATGATGTTTATAAAGAGATAGAAAATGATTATAAATTAAGTCATCCAACCAAAATAATTAAAATATCATGAAAATAAAATATGAACATAACTTAAAAAGGTATTAAAACAGTACAGAGATACTGCATACCCTTTTTAAATTTTACCTTAAATCGAGTTCTTTGAAAATTAAATAAAGATAATGTACTTATAATCAAGTCAAAATCAAAAAAATATCGAAGAGGAGAGATGTAAATGAGTAAAGAAGAAAGACAAAAACTACTAGAAGAATTAATGGCTAAAGAAATTAAGAAAATGAGAAAAGTTATTAAGAAATATAATCATGAACCTTTGCTATACACCCCAATAGAAATTAAAGAATCTAATTTAGAAAAAGATGTAGCAGGGCGTATAGCTCTAAATGAAAATGAGGATAAGTGGCTTATAGAAATAGATACAAAAGTTATAAATGACTATTATAAAGAAACTAAAGATAAATGGATTAACAAATATAACAAGAGAACACTAAAAGGCGTGATTGGACATGAACTTACACATGGATGGGTAGATGAAAATTATAATATATTTTTTAAAGATGGAAATAGAGATAGTAGCATTATATTTCTAAATGCCTTGTTTATGTTTGGCTATAGTAGTGGTCATGACTGTTGGTTTAAGTGGAGATGGAACAGTAATAACGTAGTTAAATGCTCTAATAAAAAAGAGTTTGATAGGTATGTAATCTCTATATATAAAAAGTTTAATTTGTTAGAACAAGCTTATACATATAATTGTTTAAAAGGTAAAAAAGCAGAAAATGTAAAACTTAGATTAACTTTCCCTTGGGATTACAATGTATATGGATTACAAAAATTAATGTCCGCAGAAGGCAAAGTAAAAGGCTATAACAATGGCGATAAAGGTACTTATAATAGCAAAGATATAACCCTTGCCGTTGGATGTATGGTGGACTTGGATAAGCTAGACCAGTACATAGAGAGAGCACTAATGACAGATGTAAGCAATTATAAAATATATAACTATACTAATTATACTTATAAAGGAAACAAGCTGATAAGAGAAATAAATAAGAATAGTAAGGTAGCTTAAGAAAGGATGTAAGAGAATGAAAGTAAATGAAGAAAAACAAAGAGAATTATTAGCAAAAGTAAAATATGAGGACAAGGCAATAAAATGGAAAGATACCATAGATGGGATGGGATTACCAATGCTAACAACAACATATAAAGGTAAAACCTATGATGTATGTATTAACTATGATAACGGTATTGCAATAGTATATAAATTTAATAAATACGGCATGGGTGAGTGTAAAAATATGCCATACGATATGGTTATTAAATATATAAAAGGTAAAATCACTGTTATTAATCCAATTGAATTGCATATGCAAACTAAGATGTAAGAGAAAGGATTGAAAATGGATGGAATTAAATGAACAAATTAAACAAATTAAAATTCTTAAAACTATAGACGAATACATAGCAGAAATGAGCAAATGGAATCCAGTACATAATAAACAAAAAGAATTCATAGAAACATTAGTAAAACACATATATGAAAACAATGATAATAATATTGAAGTTGTCCCCGCGAGATGTGGGATGGGGAAATCAACCGCCATAAATTCAATACTTTATAGATTGGTAAATGGAATATTTGGAGAAACTACAACACCTATTAATGGGTATGGAGCGATACTTGTTACGGATAGCTTAGAAAGGTTAGAAAAGACATATGAATATAAAAAATTAAAGAACTTTACATATTTAATGAAATACAACAATGACATTATTGAAGCTGAAAATAGAAATGACTTTAGAGAACAGGTAAAAGAGCAGTTTAAATATCCAATAATTTTATTAACCACTCAGAAATATTTTAAAATGACAAAAGAAGAAAGAAATATACTATATAAATGGTATGGGGGAGCTAGGGAATTATGCTTAATGGATGAAAAGCCTTATTTAACTAAAACAATAGAAATAAATGAAAGATACTTAGCAGATATAAGTGTATCACTGGATGAAATTAAAAAATGTGATGATAAGGTTTATATACTTAAAACATGGAAATCTATTTACAACAATTTAGATGTTATAAGAGAAGCTATGGCAGATAAATATACTACCATGTGGCTAAAGAAGAGTAAAAAGTGTTTATTATTTAGCGAGGATGAAGATAAAAAATTCTTTGATTTACTTTCTAAATATGTTAAGAGCTGTGTGTATGATGATGTATTGAGATTAAAAGATATATATACTCAAGGATGTTTATTTATAGCTAGTAATAATATAGATGCAGATAATAGCAGAAAATTTATTTTACTCTATAATAACATGGATAAATTTGATGTTGATAAATGCAAATATTACATATTAGATGCTACAGCCAAGTTTGATATTGATTATAAAATAGATAAAAGAATTAAGTATATGGCAATTGATGATAAAAAAGAAGATAAGGACATAAGAGTTAACATGATACCATTTAGCACAAGTCAGAAGAAATTAAAAGAAACTGGTGAATATTCTAATACTAATGTTATAGCAAATTGGATTAATAAGAATTTTACTGATGTATTGGTAGCCTGTAATAGAGGTTCTAATGGCGTGATTTATAACAAGTTAAATAAATTATTAAAAACTAATAACATTGAGTACTTTGGAAATATAAAGGGTAAAAATTCTTATGAATCACTTAATGAAATGGTACATATAGGCTTTAATAGATTTTCAGATGTAACTTATTTAGAATCCTACATAATACTTTATGATATGGCTAGTAAATTTAATAAAAGTGCTAATGAAGATATATTAGAAGAAATAAATACTTTACTTAAAACAGAAAAAGGACAATTTATAGATTTGAAAATGAAAACAGTTTTTGTAAGTAAATGTGTAGTTGATACAGTGCAAAATGTAATGAGGATTAAATGTAGGCATTTTACTAATACAGATAAATGCAATATATGGATAATTACAAGTAAGTATTATGAAGATATTGTTTTAAGAGTTGCTGATAACATTGGAGCAGATTTTAAAACATTTTTACCTAAAGAATTTGAAGATGTAAAAGTTATGAGTAGAAAGCCAATGGAAGGTAAAGAAATGACCAATCCACAAAAAGTAATGAAATATCTTAATGAACTTGCAAAAGGTACTATTATTAAAACTAAGGATATCTATAGTAAGACGGGATTAACTGTTAAAGAACTTAATAAAGCTAAATCAAATGAAAATGTAAGTAAATGGTTTAAAGAACACACTATTAAAAGAGGACAATACATTGCATGATAAAAAAGTTATACCCATTTTCTCTAATAATATATTAGGGATTAGGGGTATAGAAATAATAAAAAGTAGTACATGAAATCCATTGACCACGACGGTCGTGGGCAAATAACGATTAGCTAAGTATATAAGATTATGCGAAGGCGAGAGCCGAGTAGAATCTATATATACTCTAAGTAGTGTCTTATATAAGTAAGAGTTAATAAGTAGGCTTAGACCAGCCCGAACCACAAGATGGTTCTCCTCGGTCTTGGATTATATTTACTTACTATTATATACCCCTTACAAACCTAGTGTTTTCGGTTGAAAAATGACCTTATATTCAATCTTATTAAGAAAATGAGTAATTTGTATTAGAAACATAAAAATATTAAATTGTAAGGCTTATAGTTTAAAAATGCGATTGGAGTAATCCAAAGGCAATAAAAATAACATTTTAACAGAAAGGAGGTGATAAAAATGAACATTTATAAAATACATAAAAAAAGTTTAGCCTATGAACTTATAGCTCAAGGAAACATATTGCTAGATAAAGAACTAAATAAAAAAGATAACAACAGATGGATATACATATTTAAAGATAGTGAGAAATTACATAATGATTTAACGGAACTACATAGAGAACTACATAATAACAGATAATTCAAAAATAATAATTCAAATAATTCAGAAGGAGTGTAGAAAGAATGAAAAATATAAAAATAGAAGATTTAAAAGAAGGATTATATATACCTTCTATAGAAGCGTGTTGGCTTTACAAAGAAAATAAAGAAAAAGGAAATTATGAAGTGAAAGAGGAGTTTTTAAAGAAATTACTCAAAGGTAAATTAGACTGGTGCTATGAACTAGCAATATCAGATTTAGCAGAAGATATAGAAATTAAAAAAATGGATAATGGTAATCTATATACATTAGATATTATAAATGTTAAATATAAAAATAAATATAAAGGAAAAGATGGAGATTTGAGTAGTGAGAAATTAAGAAATTGGAGTTATATAGAAAGAACTATTAGTATAGATAAAAATATACTTACAGAAACCAGAAAAATTAAGTCTCTAAGAAAGAATAGAGATTATAGATATAGCACTTCTTTGAATTTTAATAACAATGAAATAGTAAACTGGAAGAGAAGTGGCGGTAAAGCTAGAGTAGGACAAGATTTATTTATCAAAAAGGATATATGTAAAAAGGCATTAGATTGGAGCAGAATGGATTTACAATATAAAGGTAAGATAGATATAGCATCTATAAGAGCTTATGAGAGTTTACCATTAAGTAGTATTATGGAAGAACTTATAGAAATTAATCCAAAGAATATATTAGTTGTAGAAGATTTTGAAAGTGTATTTCTTTGGAAGATGTCCGAAACATGGCTAAAAGGTAAAAAACTTGAAACAGAAACAAGAGAAGTTATGGAATCAAACTCAATTTGGGATGGTGAAGGACTTCTCAGTAAAAAGATATTTGATAAATCTGAATGGCTCAAAGAACATGGAGTTGCACTTTTGAGAAATAGATTTTTAAAGTGTGCGGGTTTCAATTCAGATTTAGAATTATTCTATAGGAGTTATTGCAAAAGAAAAGGATTGGATTATGAAACTTATGAGATTAAGGATATTTTTGATAATCCTATTAAAGTAAAAGATATAGAACTAATAACAACTCCTAGTAGTATAAAAATTAATAAAAGCAACAAACAATGTATAGAGTGGAAAGATGCTAAAGGAAATAAGCCTTATGCAAAATATGGTGAAAAAGCTTGGTTGTATTATTGGAAGGATAGAGCTGATAATAAATTTGGGATTGCAAAAATAGATAAGCCAAGTCACTTAGAAAATGGAAAATATCAGAGAACTTCTTATCAGATGATTAATACTATTCCATTCAAAAAGGATGAAATAAAACAATTAGTTAAACCAGAAATAGAATATATTAATAGACTTAAAAATGACTTAGAATTTTTCTTAGCGGAGGTTAATAGTCCTATTGAAGATAATTATTTAAATCCTATAGAAGAAGAAAATGAAGAATTGGAAGTAGATAAAAGGATAGATGTAAACAGTGCATTTGTAGAATTAGTTAAAAGAAATAAAGATTTTCAGCATACTCAAGTATTTAAAGATTATAGAAGGAACTTTATAAATAGTTATATAAATATACTAAGAAAAGGTAAAGTTAAAATAGAAGGTGATTACTGTGTAGCCTGTGGTAATCCATTAGAATTATTATATTCTACAGTAGGAGAGTTTAATGGTGATAGTCTAAGCCTAAATGACAATGAATTATACTGTGCTAGATTTGAGAATGGTAATGAAGTGGTTGGCTTCAGAAATCCACACACAAATAGTGGCAATGTAGGTATACAAGTTAATAGAAAGATAGAAGAATTAGAAACTTATTTTAAATGTACTAACAACATAGTATTTATAAATAGTATTAATTATCCTATTTTATCCACATATTCGGGCATGGACTTTGATATTGATTCTGTGTTATTAACTAAAGAACCTATTATATTAGAAGCTTGTAAGAGAATAAAGAAGGAAACCACTACAGATGAATTTATAACTCCTATATCTGTTAATAGAATTAAAAATACTGGTACTAATTCAGCAGTTATGAATGGTGCAAATATGGCTAATATAGACCATATAATAAGTCAAAATTACATAGGTAGTGTAGTAAACCTTAGCCAGGAAATTAATAGTCTTATGAATCATTTAATTTATAATAAAAGTGATGATAATGAATATATTACTGACTTATATAATAGAAGCAGTAAGCTAACCTCTATCTCTAATGTCGAGATTGATAAAGCTAAGAAGCAGTTTGAGGATTTAAACGTGCCGAAAGAATTATCACAAATGAAGGAAGATTTGAAGATGGTTGATGATATTGAAGTAAGAAAACTTAGAAAAGAAATAGAGGAGTTAAGAAAACAAAAGAAAGAAACCGATGATGAATTAGAAATAGAAGAGATTAAAAAAGAAATTGCTGATAAATGTAAAGAAATAGGAAAATTAGATAGTAGAAGGTTAAAAGCAAGATTCTTTAAGTATGTGGGAGACAGTGAAAGTAAGAAAGCTAGAAATAAAGTTAATAAAAATCACAAGAGAAAACTATATAAAGAAACTATAGAAAAATATGCAAAAGAAAAAGGTATTAGTGTAGAAGAAGTCAATGAAAAGGATAAGGAATTAATTAAGCTGCTTAAAGAAACTGATAAAAAATATAAAGAGTGGAAAGAAAGAATATATGTAGAAATGGACACCCCTATGGATTGGCTAGAAAAAGAAATTGATGATGTTGACAATAAGAAAAAGGTAGGAACTATACAGGTGATTCAGTTAATTAAAAAGAGTAAGCATAGTGCAGATGAAAAAGTGGTTAAAGTAATTGTAGATTTACTAAAAAATTTAGATGATATCATTAACAGCTACAAAATGAATGATGAACTATCCTATAAAGATAAAAATAGAAATATTAACTATGTAAAAGAAGAAACTATAGACAACCTAAAGAAAACAAAGGTAAAAAAGGCGGATATGAGTAAAATATTGCAAGAGTGCCTAAATAGTATTAAGAAAAACGATAAGGTTAAAAAGAAAAGCGGAATAGAATCTTTGACATTAGAAATATTATTCAATACATACGGTAAAAAGTTATTAGATATGTTCGTAAAAGGGGGAGATTCTCAAGAGAAAAACATGGCTTAAAGTGTTGGTGTTACTAGGTTTAAAGCACATTGGTCATTATGCTATAATAGGGAAGAGAGTAGATAGTAAGTTGAAATCTTCTCTATCTTAATATTAGGATAATACTAGTATAAATTGTTTGTTGGAACAATGTAAAAAATATCAACTAGGGGATAGGGTTACTATCCTCTTTATAATTTTTATTTGTTTTAAAATCTTAAATAATATCCCATTTAATCATACCACACCTAAAAGTAAATAGTCAATACTTTTCATGAAAATAGTTTTCGACAAATTAAAGGGAAATGTGAGCCTTTTGTAGAAATGTTTTTATATGGAAGGTGGTGGTTGAAAGATGAAGTTGCAAATAATATGTGATAAATGTGGGAAGTTAGCAGAATTAAAGCCGTATCAAGTAGGTAAACAGGTATATTTAAATCAAGCAGATGGCTTTAGAGTTACTAGTGTTAGCTTTGATAAGAGTGGTGATTTAGAAGAAATGTCTGATGTTGATGATATTGATGTTGAAGTTAAGTGCATTGAAATTATGTGCGAAGAATGTGGTGAATTTTTAAGAATAGAAGATATTGGATAGGTCTCAACAGGATTAGCATTGCTAGTCCTTTTATTATACCCAAAATTAAAAATTGTTAGAGATTATAAATTAATATAGTTTATAGTGTGTATACAGTTTTTAATTAAACTGTGCGTTTAATAATAGACTTGATAGAGCTTTAACAAAATTGATTGTAAAGAGCTTATTTATTAGTTGATGCTTACTAGAGGTAGCCAACCCTCCGTCCTCCAGCACAAACGCTTAAGTATCTTAACGTCTACCTTCCAAAGAGAGTCGCAACGGGTGAATCCTGTGTAGTAGAAATATTATTGTAGATGTATTAGAGTTTACGGTAATCTCCAGTGCAGAAAACCGTATTTAATAAATTGTTAGTGCATATTAAGTATGTATTATACAGTTTATTAAAACTGTAGTTGTGCTAGATTATTCATTGAGTTTTCGAAGAGTTTCTCATTAAAAAAACCTTCCTTTCATAAGTGATATTTAAGGCTCTGCATAAGAGTCTTTTATTGTATATTATAAAAATAAATGAAAAGAAAGAAGGATGTAAAAATGGAAAGAATGAATTTAAGTTTTGAAATTGACGGAAAGACTATTGCTAAGATGGTAATGAAAGAAAGATTAGAAACAGTAAGTAAAAGATGTACTTGTATTAAAAATGAATTGGAAGAAAAACTAGAAACAAAAGTGACATATGGTGCATCCAGTGATGGTAGTGCTAAGTTTAATATCTATGTTAATAATCATGATTATTATAGTATATATTTGAATGTTAATAAAAATATAGATATAGATTCTATAGATTATATTGTAAGAAATAGAATAGAAGAATTGGATTTTTACAAAGCTCCTGTGGTAGAAAAAGTAATCATAGATATGTTAGAGGAGAATAAGTGTGAGGATATTTACATATTCGATAAAATATTATGCTATGGAGATTTAGAATTTTGCTTAGAAGATATAAAAGAATTTCATGTTTATCAAGGTGAAGAATGTTTAATGAGAATTTGGGATGAACTTGACGGGTGGTATTTAATAGACTTTGAAAAAGATGTTATAGAAGAAGAATTGAATTAGAAAGAAGGAATACATATATGATAACTATGCAAGAGTACATAAACAAAAATTATGAAGATGATATGGAGAATTGGGAAAGCATGACCGCTTATGAGCAGTTAGATGAGTATTTATATAACGTGTTGTCTTTAGATTTTTCAGATGATTTCTTTAAAGTTGAAACTATAGAGCAATGTATTAATAATTGCAAAAGAGGTATAGATAATGCAGAGTTCAAAGATATAAGAAATGTAATGTTAGATACTATTGAAGAATTAGAAAAATATAAAGGTAAGAACTTATTCTGTAAATTTGTTATGGATAAAGATAGTTGTTTACTAGGGCAGTGTTATGTGGTATTTACAGAAGGATACGAGTACATAAACTATATTAGAGTTATTTAGAGTTGGATTAATTTTCAACTCTTTAATTAATTATAAAGAAGATGAGGTGCAGAATGAAAGATGGAAACAGAGGAAAGACGAGAATATAAAAAGCGATGGTATCTTAAAAATAAAGATACAGAGGAGTTTAAGCAGAGGCAAAAAGAAAATAAAAAATTGTATAGAGAAAAACATAAGAATACAGAAGAGTATAAGAAGAAAAATAGAGAAGCAAGTAAAAAGGCTAGAGAACAAAATAGAGATTATTATATGGAGTATAGCAAGACCTATTATAAAAATAACAAAGAAAAATGGGACATCTATAATAATAAAAATAGTTTTATTTGTGTTTATAGATTTGTGAGTAAAAAAGATGGAATTATATTAAGAATAGGTTCAACTGCCAATATAAAGGCAAGGTTACAAAATTACATGAGCAACGGAATTAATGGAGTTAGATTAAAAGAGTGGTTTGAGGATTATGATTTAGATCGGATTGAATATATATTATGTTCAGACCGAGAAACAGCATATATGGTTGAATACAACTTAATTAAACGCTTTAATCCTATATTAAATGAAAAAGAAGTTTTGCACTTTGAAGACTGGGATGAGGATGTAGAAGATTTATGGCAGACATGGTCAGGATTAGACTATTACAAGTGTAAGTATAAAGCTATGTGTAATGAGGATTTATAATATTTTTTAATTCTCATTTATTAATGAAAATCAAATAATAATAAGAGGTGAAAGATGATGTATGAATGTAAAAATTTAGATGAAGCAATATGGTTTAGATTAAATAATTTAGTATTAGAAGTTACAAATGAAGATGGTAGAGTAATATTTTTAGTGGATGAGGAACAAGAGAACTTTAAAGAGATAATGATGGATTACTTAAGTGCTAAAAGCGGCTTTAAAGATATAACTTGTAACTATACCAAGCTCTTAGAGAGTACTAGATGGGTTAAAAACAAAATATACGAGAATAAGTAAAAAGAAAAAGAAAGAGAGGTATAGAAGAATGATGGAAATAATAGGAACTATATTAACTTATATATTGCTTATTGGATTAATATTTTTAGAAGCTATTGGAATATTTACAGTAGTAAAACTAGGATTTATTGCAATGGAATATATAGATAAAATAACAGATAAATTAAAGAAGAAAGTAAGAAATTAGAGGAGAGATAAGAAGATGTTAGAAGATAAATTTATAGAATATGCAGACCAATTAATAGAATTTGGAATTGTGATGAAATTAAATGTAAATGCGAATAGAGATGGAGATTTAGAAAAGGTAAAACAGTATAGCCGAGAGCTAGAAAAGATAAAAAATAAGATTGATAAAATTGATAAGGAACTTAAAAGTATTAATAAGAAAAAAGTATATAGATTTAATAATGTTTTAGAGATTTTAAATTAAGGAGAGAGAAGAAATGGAATATATAAGAATTGAGTATAAAGATAGAAGTAGAGAAATAAAAGAATTTGAGAGCAAAGATGAACTAGGTAAATGGGTAGCGGAAAACTTAGCTGAAGTTAAAGAAATTAAAACAGAAGATATGAGTAAGAAAATAAGAATAAATACTAGAGATAGTAAAGAAATAGTTAGAAAATATTATAATGATAAACTAAGCGTTCTTGAAAATATAGCAATGATGGTTGATGATGTTAAATTAGAAGAAGAACGTATATCTAAAATTACCATTATAATACCAACGGTAGGTAGAATATATGAAAAATCTAAAGAGTAAATATGAATCTGATAAATATAAACATTATATGTTTGAAGTTAATGGAAGTGAAGATTATTGGATGATACAACATGAAATAAATGTTATACGTGATAACTATAAAGATAAGAGTGTACATAATATAGAAATTGAAGATAAATATGGACAAGTTGTTGCGATAATGTTGGAGGTTTATTAATGGATAAGTATAGATTTTTACTAGAGATTGATGGTAAAAAGATAGAGTTTACTTGTAAGGATGATTCTGAAGATTTTATGAAATTTCTTAATTATGCCTATGAAGAATTTAATTTAGACAAGGAAGCAGAAATAAAGATATTGGATAAGGAGAAGGTAAGATGATAAGTGGTAACTATTACTTTATAGTTAAAGAGATTAAAGAACTAAGACGTAATTATAAGAATTTAGACATAGAACAAAAGTTAAAATTATTAGAGTTAGAACTTAAAAGTGAAGGTAAGAGCATAAAAGTTAAAACAGAATTTGTTAGTAAAAGTGTGAAAAGAAAAATAAAGCATGAAAACTATTTGAGAATAAAAAATAAGAAAGTTGGTAGATAAGATATGTTAGAAAAAGTATATGAAGATGATATAGTAATAAAATGTAAAAATTGTGGAGAAGATTTTGTTATTACAAAAAAAGAACAGGAGTTTTATGAAGAAAAAGAATTTGAACTCCCTAAGAGATGCTATAATTGCAGGAAAAAGAAATATACAAGAAAAGATAATTAAATAGTAGATGATAGATAGAGGTTATTAATGTTATTAATAGGTTGTTTGTGTTGTCTACTATTTTAAGTGTTTTTATTGACATGTGGAATAAGTGTGGCAGATCATATTTATATTTGAAGAGATTTACAAAAAAATGATTGACGTGTCGTTATAATGGCGTTATAATAATGTTAATAGATAAATTAAATGTTTGTTGCTACTCGATATGCAACTAAAAGAAGGTCGAGTTCAAATGTTTGTTGCTACTCGATATGCAACTAAAAGAAGGTCGAGTTCAAATGTTTGTTAAAGCTCTATTTATTTACTGAATAGAGCTTTAATTATTGTAAGGTGATATGATGGAAATAAAGAATGGTAATTTTTATTTTATAAAAGAAAATTATTTCAAAAAGTTTGATGATAAATTTTTAATGAAAAATAAAGAAATTATTAATGGGGTGGTTCATAATAGACCATGCTATTATGCTATTAAGGATAAGAAAAATAATATATATTGGATGATTCCGATTTCATCTAAAGTTGATAAATATAAGAAAATATATAATGAAAAAATTAAAAAATATGGTATGTGCGACACTTTACATTTTGGAGAAGTGTTGGGTATAGAAAAGGCATTTCTTATTCAAAATATGTGTCCAGTAACTTATGAATATATAAATAACGAATATTGTGATGCAATATCCAACATGCCTGTTAGGATTAATAATGTCTTAGAAAAAAGTGTAATAGGTAAAGCAAAAAGAGTTTTGGCATTGCAAAATCAAGGGAAATCATTTATTTTCCCAGATGTATTGAAAATAAAAAATAAGTTGATTGCAATTAATGAACAACAAATAGCATTAGATCAAGTTGCTTCTACAGACAAGAATAATGAGTTTATAAAATTAAACAAAGAATAGAATGTACATAGTTAAGTCAATTAGGCATCCTTAAAAGGGTGTCTTTTATTATGCAAAAAAATAATGAATATATGAATGGGAGGTGATTTATTATGTTGACTCAACAACAAATGGAAGTGATAGATTATTTAGTCGTTGGAACTATGACTATAGATGAGATAGCGAGTAAAGCAGGGTGTACAAGTAGAGTTATATATAAGTGGAAAAAGAACGAGGATTTTAAGGCGGAATGGAAGAAACGTTCATTAGATTTTCAATCTGGAATAATAGATAATGCAAATGAGTTATTAGTTAATAAGTTAGGTCAAGCCATAGCAAATGTTATAGATATTGCAAATGATAAGAATAGTAGTGACAAAGTAAGGCTAGATGCTAACCAATACTTAATTAATAGAATCCTTGGTAACACCACAACTAAGATAGAACAATCCAACATAGATGGCAACAAAGAAACAGAAGTCAAAAACATGGATGATATATTAGCAGAAATAGAAGAAGATAATATTATTATTAAGAGACCTAAAAAACAGGGGGCATAGTGTGAATAGTACCTTTTTATACTTGAATTTATATTTGAGATATGATATTCTTAAAGTATAAGTGAATAATACCCTATAATATGTATTTTAGGGTAAAAAGTATAGAAAGGTGGTAATACACTGTGGGTAGAAAAATACCAGAATTTCTAACAGAAGAAGAGCAAAATCAACTAATTAATATATTTAATACAAGATATTTCAATAGTGTAAGAAATAAAACCATAGTAATATTAGATTTGAATAGTGGATTACGGTTACAAGAATTAGTTGATTTGAAATGGAAAGATATTAATTTATCTACAGGACAATTAAAAGTAGTTCAAGGCAAAGGTAATAAAGATAGAATACTATGGTTAAGTGAAGAAACTATAGAAGTAATGAGAAAATGGAGAGAGCAACAGTACAATAAATTAGGAGAATGTGAGTATGTATTTACTACTAATACTAAGAAACAAATAGATGTTAAGGCTATTAGAGATATGATTACTAAATACAGTGAGAAAGCTGGAATAGGTAAACACGTTACAACACATACATTAAGACATACTTATGCTACCGATTTATTAAGAGCTACAAAGAATATAAGATTAGTGCAGAAGGCTTTAGGTCATGCTGATTTAAGTACAACTATGATATACACTCATATTGTTGATGATGAATTTGAAGATGCTTTAAAAACATTTAGAAGTAAATAAGTGAAAGTTAAAAGATTTAGAGTAATTTCTAAGTCTTTTTTATTTTATCTAGGGGGTAACCTTCTAAATTTGATTTGTCGAATTTTTGGGTGGTGAACGATACAAAATTTTATAATATTTTTAAACTCGAGGAAAGGAGGAGGTATTCTTGATTAAATACAAAGGTAAAAAATATAAAACAGAAGAAGAGTATGGAATTAGATTAATAGCAGATTATACATATAAATTCTTAATAGAAGAAGAAGGTTATGAATCTGAAGATGCTAAGAAAAAAACTAAGATAATATTAAATAATAATAAAAATCTATTTAGTAAAAATGGATATGCATACATATTAGGCTCACGGTCACTAGAATTTTTCTGTATGTATTTCTTACATAATATATATGTAGGAGAAGATAAAGCAGAAATAGCAATGATACATAGAGAAATATGGAAAGAGATAGAAGAAGCTGTGTTGAAAAACAACTATGATAAGCTAGAATATCTACTTCCTAGAGGAACTGGTAAAAGTACATTTATATCATTAGCTTTAGCCATTTGGTGTAGTGTATATAAATATAAAACTTATACTGTTATAGCTAGTGCAGTAGGAGATACTGCGGAAACATTTATTAGAAATATAAAGATAGCATTAGATGGTAATACAAGAATAGAAAAATCCTTTGGAAAAATCTATGATACTAAAAAATGTACTGTTAATGCTGAAAAAGTTGAATTAACCAATCACACCATGATTCAATCCATATCTGCTTCATCTACATTAAGAGGTAAATCTTATGCTAATCACAGAATAGAATTATTACTATTAGATGATTACCAAAAAGATGATGAAATAGCAACACAAGACCAAAGAGATAAGAAGTGGAAAAGATTTAATGATGATGTTAAATATGCTATTCAGAAAGGTAATTGTACTATGATTGCAGTTGGAACAGTACAGAATAATGATTGTTTTTACAGCAGACTTAAAAACTTACCGACTTGGAGAGTAAGGCATGAAAAGGGAGTTTTAGTTGATAGTGTAGATGAATTGTTTAATAGTGGCTTATGGTTAGAATTTCAAAATATCTTATTTAATAAAAAAGAATATGGAGAAAATACACTTGATTATGCAAAAGAATATTATTTTCAACATAAAGAAGAAATGCAATATCCTTTATTATGGAGTGAATATTGGGATTGTTTAGATTATGCAATAAGTTATTATGAGAATCCAATTTCATTCAAGCAAGAAGTGCAAGGAGATACATCTTGCCAGGGTGAAAGAAGATTTAAAACATTAATAACTGAAAATTCAAAAGAGATAGAAAGTCACAACTTTAAGACCACAATTCTATGTATTGATCCCGCAAATAGTAAATCTAATAAAGCAGACTATAGTGCATTTTGTATAGGATCTAAAAGTGATACAAATATAAAATATATTAGAAAAGCTATAATAGGTAGACTAGACAGAGATGAATATATAAAGAAAACTATAGAGCTATTAAAAGCTTATCCAGATATATCATATGTTTGGATAGAGAAAAACTTATATATGGGATTTGATGTAGATAAAATTAAAGAGTACATAAAAAATGATAATGAGTTAAAAAGTAGAAGAATGGAATTTGAAAATACTATGCAGAGGTCAAATAAATTTGATAAGATCGATGGAATCTGTGGAGAGGTTAATCTAGGACAAGTTATTTTCAATGAAGAAGATACTGAAGCAATAGAACAAATTAAAGAATATGTAGGTGCTAAGAGTGTACATGATGATATGCCAGATTGTTTGGCTGAATGTGTACAGAGGTTAGATAAGATTAAAACCTTAAAGAAAATACAAATATTTGACCGTAGTCTACTAGGCTTATAGAGAGGAGGAGATTAAAATAGATAAAAAAATATTACAATTATGTGTAGATGCTTATAATAAGAAACTTCCACAATATAAGAAGATGGAACAATATTATAGCGGAGTAACTGATATGAGAAATAAATATATAAAGACAGATAGAGCCAATAACATAGTAGAACCTAATTTCATGAAACAGTTCATAAATGAAGAATTAAGCTATCTGCTAGGCAATAAAATAACTTATATATCTAAGACTTCTAACACAGAATCCATAGAAGATATAAAAAGAAATTTATATAATTGGAGTAATAACCATGATAAAGAATTAATGAAAGCAGCTTTAATTTTTGGTGAATCTTATGAACTATATTATATAGATAATAATGTAAGATTTAGCAGTAGAATATGTACACCTTTAAATTCTTATATATATTATGACGAAAATGGTGAAGTTGAAGCCTTCTTATATTTCTATAAAAAGTTATTCGATGATACATTATACATGAATTTATGGGAAAGTAATACAGTAAAATATTATAATGCAGATACATTAATGTTATTAAGTGAAGAATCTCATATATTTAATTTTGTACCAGTTTCAATTTGTAAAATTGGAGAAAATGAAACTATATTTAATGATATGAAGGGATTACAAGATGCTTATAGTCAAGTTATCTCCGATTTAGTAAACGAGATAGCTGATAATAGAAATGCTTTCTTAATATTTGATGGAGAAGTACCAACAAATGAAGAATTAACGAAAATGAAGAAATATGGTGCGATTGGTGGAGGAGTTGGAGTAAGTTGGTTGATTAAAAATATAAACGATTCCTTTGTACAAAATATGTTAATCACTTTAGAAAGAGATATGTTAAAGGTAACAAGTCACATAGATTTTCAAGAGAAACTACAAAGTAATTCTTCTTCTTTGGCTTTAAGAACTAGATTAATAAGTTTAGAGAATAAAGTTAAAGGTGAAGCTAGTGCCTTGATAGATGCAATAGAAGATAGAATAGTAGCACTATTTTATTATCTTAAAATTAAAGAAAATAAACAATATGATAACTATGATATAGAACCTAAAATAACATTATCGCTTCCGCAGGATGATATTATGATAGCTCAAATATCTTCACAAATGGGAGATAGAATATCTACAGAAACTTTATTATCTCAATTATCTTTTGTAGATAATCCATTAAATGAGATAAACAAAATTAAGGCTGAAAAAGATTCTGATAGGATAGATTTAGATAACATTCCAGATGATGAAGGTGTTATAAATGAGTAAATCTATTGAAAAAGAAATACTTGATATGTTTGAATTATTAGAAAAACAATGTGATAAATCTATGAAACCTTTATTACAAGCTTATAAAAGAGAATTAAATATAGTTAGAAATGAGATATATACTATTTGGGGTAGATATACACTAAATGGGGAACTTACAATTTCTAATGATATAAAATTAGCTACAATGAGAGATATGGAAAAGAAACTTGTTAAAATGGCTAGTAGGTTGGGTGAACTAGATACAGAAATAACTACAAACATATTAATGCAATTAGGAGAAGAATCTTATTATAGAACTGCTTTTGCAATTGATAAAGCTTGTAAATTTACATCTAGTTTTAGTTTAATAACTAAAGAGCTTATAGAATCTATTGTATTTATGCCTTATAAAGAAGAAATGTTTTCTAGTCGCATATGGAAAAATAAAGAATTACTTGTTAATAGGATTAGAGATATTATAGAAACTGGCATTATTCAAGGTAAAAATTCTGATAAAATAGCTAGATTAGTTGCTAAAGAGTTTGGATCTAGTGCCTATGATTCTAAAAGACTTATAAGAACTGAAATGGCTAGAGTTACAGCAGAAACACAAGATAAAATATATAAGAATAGCAATGTAGTTAGTAAAGTAATGTATGTTGCTACATTAGATGGAAAAACGTGTAGTAGATGTAGAAAATACGATGGACAAATATTCGATAAAAACGGAGATTATCCTAGGATTCCATTACATCCAATGACTAGAAGTAGATATATAGGAATTGTAGACGGTTATATTCCTACTACTAGAATAAATAACGAAACTAAAGAAACTATAGAATATAAAACTTATAAAGAATGGTATAAAGCAAAAGTAGAGCCTTAATAGGCTTTTTATTATGTAAAAATTTAATGACTTTGAGGGCAAGAACTTCAAGGGCGAAAGGAGATTTTATAAATGTTAAAAAATGAATTATTAAAATTAATAAAAGAAATTCCAGACGATGGAGAGGTACTTGATAGTTTAAAAGGTATAGAAGGATTAGCTAATTCTTCTATAGATTATAGTAAATTAACTATAGAAGATTATAAAAATATTCTCGAGAATAATAAAGAAATAAAAGGATATTGGACTAGTGAAAAAGATAGTGTAATATCTAAGGCTATAGATTCTCACGATAAGAAATTTATGGCTGAAAAGTTACCTAAGTTGGTAGAAGACGAACTAAAGAAAAAGAGTAATGAAGGTTTAACTGAGGAACAAATACAGTTAAAAGAATTACAAAAACAAATAGAAACTATGAAGTTTGAAAAACAAAGGGCAGAGTTATCTAGTAAATATTCTAAAACTTTGGCTGAGAAGAAACTACCATCTGATTTGATAGATTTTGTTTTATCCGATAATGAAGAAGTTATTAATAGTAATATTACTAAGTTTGAAGATATGATGAAATCTTATGTAGATGGACAAGTGAACGAAAGATTAAAAGGTAGTCCGAAGCCGCCTAAGAGTAGCAGTAATAATTTAGGTGGAAAGATTGCATGGGAAGAAGTATTAGAAAATCCTAATTTATATGAAAAATATGTAATACAAGAAGGCTAATTAATTTTAGAGTGAAATGATATATCTCTTTATTAATTAGTTTTTTATTATGTCTTTTTACAAGTTTGAATTAGACGTTAAAGAAAAAGAACTACTATAAAAAAGAAAAGGTAGGTAATTATATATGGCAATTACAAGTTTTATCCCTTCAATTTGGGAACAATCTCTTATAACAAATTTTAGAGGAGTTTCTGTAGCAAATTTAATAACAACTCCACCAACAAAAGTAGAAGGTGGAAAGGCTATATTTAACCAAGTTTCTGGTGGAACTATAAAAGATTATACAGGAAGCGTAGATTATGATTCTATTACAACAGCTCCAAAAGAAGTTGTATATGACAAAAAGAAATATTTTGCAATAACTCTTGATGATGTTGACAGAGTACAAGCGGCAGGAGAATTATTAAATCCAGTGGTTAAAGAAAAAGCTTTAGATTTAAAAGAAGTTGTTGATGCTGATGTATTTGCAAAAGCTATATCAGTATGTCCAACAGGAAATAAAATAGGTACAACAGCGGCAAAAATTGATTTAAATACTAAGAAGGTATATGACCTTATAGTAGATTTAGGAGTTAAACTTTCAAAAAAGAAAGTACCTAATTCAAATAGATTCGTATTAGCATCTAGTGAATATGTACAAGAATTAGCTAAAGACCCTAGATTTACAAGTAATTTTACAATACTAGAAAATGGAATAGTTCAAGGGGCTTCTGTGAATGGAATGACAGTAGTTCAAACAGAAGATTTACCTGCAAATACAATTCTATGTTTACATAAATCTGCCTTAGGATTTGGTATGGAAATTGACGATGTAGAAGCTTTAAGACTTCAAACTTCTTTTGCTGATGCTGTAAGAGGATTAGAGGTTTATGGTATTGGAGATTTAAGACCAGATGGTATAGCTATGGCTTATGTAGAATTTAAAACAGTATAAATAATATAAAGGTAGGGGATTAATCTCCTACCCTATCTTTTAAATAGAGAGGAGATTGATAAAATGGATGAATTAGAATTAATAGAATTTAAGAGTAATATTATTAGAGATATAAAAGTGCTACTTGATATTGTTGACATTAGTAAAGATAATATTTTAAATATCTATATTAATAGTGCTTATGATGTTATACATTCTTATTGTAATTATAATGAAGATGAAATATTAAGTAATAAATTAAGTGTAGCAGTTTTGAACCTTGCTTTATTAAATTATAGGAGTAAAGGTAAAGAAAATGTTACTCAGGAAAGCCAGGGTAGTAGAAGTAGAACTTATAAAACAGTTGGTACATATGTATCGCAACTACCGAGTGAAATTGAGGTATTATGTAAACCTTATAGAAAGATTAAGGTGATGCGATAATGTTTTATGATTATGAAGTAGAATTATGGAAAAAAGGTGAAACCATAATAAATGATTATGGAGTACCTATAACAAGTAAACCTACACTAATTAAGACCATAAAATGTGATATTCAACCTACTTCTAAAGAACTATTACAAAGGGAATATGGAATAGATGAAGTATGTACCAAGAGAATGTTTTCTGATAGTGATACATCTATTACTAATGATAAGATTATAAGATTTAAGAATGAGGATTATTCTATAAGTGCTTTAATCGAATGGGAAGATTATTATGATATCTTTCTTAATAGACTGTAGGTGATATTTTGAGTTTTAAGAAGAAAGTAAATATTGATGTTAATAAGTTAAGTGAAGATATATTATCTGCTATACGTGATGGAGTAGATGAAATATGTACTATAGTTGAAGCTGATGCAGTTTTAGAATGTCCAGTTGATACAGGAACTTTAAGAGATTCTATCTCACACGAGGTAGAAAATGATGATGGTAATGTTACTGGAACGGTTGGAACTAACGTGGAATATGCTTATTGGGCAGATAGAAAAAAACCTTATTTAAGTTTAGCTGTCGATAGAAATAAAGCTAACATGGATACTATTATTAGAAAGCATCTCAAAGAGGTGAGTAAATAATGGATATAAGTTTAATTAGAAAATATCTAATTGAAGATACTGAAATTAATAGTTTAGTTGGAAGTAATATATTTCTACTAGAAAAACCTAATGAAATTAACGCAGATGATTTTATTTGTTTACTTTATAAACCTTTGAATGGTGGAGTAGTAAAGAGTTATCAAATTGAAGTTAGGTTGTTTAGTAAAGATATTATGAAGTTAATGAAATTAGAAAAATCAGTTATTGATAGATTAGATTGGACAAGACAACAAAATATAAGTAATAGTAATTCTATTATTTATGATTGTGAATTATTAAATGGTGGAGGAACTATAAAAGATAGTGAAACAGGAGTTATCGAAACCCTGTTATTTTTTATGCTTAAAACAAAATAAAGAAAGTGAGGAATTAATTATGGCATATGGAACAAAAAAAGATAGTGACCCAATTATCTTAGGTAGTGGAGAATTATATTTAGGAATAGTTCCTAATATAGAAACTGCAACAGAAACAGAAATTGCACCATTATTAGATAATGTAGGAGCAATAGAGGGTGGTGCTAGTTTAACATATAAACCATCTTTTAAAGATGTAGAGAGTGATAATAGAGGAACAATTGCAAAATTTCTAAGTAAGGAAGAAGTTACTTTTAAAACAGGGGTAATAACATGGGACTTAAATAATCTAAAAATGTTATGTCCTGCTACTGTAACAGAAGATGTATCTAAGAACACTAAAACTATGGTTATTGGTGGACAAGGTGCAATACCAGTAAACTACCTAAGATTTGTACATACTAAAAAAGATGGTAAGAAATTAACCATTAATATATATAAAGCTAGTGCCGATGGTGGGTTTGAATTTAATTTTGATAGTGAGAAACCATTATCTGTAAATTATGAATTTACCGCATTAGCGAAAAATGATGGAAGTTTGGTAGAAATAGTAGAAGAAATGTAGATAAAAGGAGAGATATAAATGAGTAAAATAATTGATTTAGGAACTATAGTAAAAGAGCCTTTAGTATTTCAAAATTGTCCAGATGGAAAAACATATAATATACCTGGTGGAATAAGTACCGAATTTGTATTGCAAATACAAAAAATGCAAACTGACTTAAATGGATTAACAGAAGGAGAAAGTGTAGACAAACTATTTGATATCCTTGTTATAATTCTTAACTTAGATAAAGAAAAGAACGTAGATAAAGAATATGTAAAAATGCACTTTGATAATATTAGACTAATTAATGCTATTGTAAATTCTGTTATGGAGCATATTAACGAAATTGCAAATGACCCAAACTAATAATGCCTTCACTTCCCAACAGTGGTAGTGGTGGGAATATAGAAGGTGATAATATTGAAATTATGAAAAATGTGGCTTATCTGATTAAAAATAGCGGTATGGGATATAGAGAAGTTATAGAACTTCCCTATCAAGTATTTCTAAGTCTTTTGAAGCAATTCATGATTTTCGAATTAGAATCTAGTGAAGAAGGCAGAGAATATTTACAACAATGTAAGATATTAAATACCAAAGATGCAGATTTGACAAGAATTAGAAAATTAAAAAATAAATTAGAAAATTAAGAATGAGGGTGTAAGACTGCACAGTTGTGGTTTTATACCCTTTTTTTATTCTTAGAAAGGAGGTAGTAATATGGCAGGAACAATAAATTTAGCCGAGTATAGTTTTTCAGTAACCGTAGATGGAGATAGAGTAAAACAAGATTTTAAAAATATAGAAAAACAAGCTGATACATCTGCAAATGGAATAATAAATAGTTTTTCTAAAAGTATGAATAAGTTGCAAGATAAATTCAGTGGATTAAATAAATTAGCTGACGGTATTGGAAATTTAGGTAAGGGATTAACCGTAGGATTAACAGTTCCCATTGTTGGACTAGGAACTGCGGCAACAAATTTAGCAAGTGATTTTAATGAATCTCTTAATAAAGTTGGTGTAGCCTTCGGTGATAATGCTAAAGATGTAGAACAATGGAGTAAGACAACATTAAATAAATTTGGTATAGCACAGGGTACTGCTTTAGATGTAAGTAGTACATTTGGAGATATGGCAACTTCCATGGGATTAAATACTAAAGAAGCAAGTACAATGGCTATGTCCATGACAGGTTTAGCAGGAGATTTATCTTCTTTCAAAAACATAGGAGTAGACCAAGCCATGACAGCTTTAAATGGTGTATTTACAGGAGAAACTGAGAGCTTAAAAACTTTAGGAATTGTAATGACTCAAACTAATTTAGATGCCTTTGCCTTAGCAAATGGATTTGGTAAAACTACTAAAGAAATGACAGAAGCTGAAAAGGTTAATCTAAGATATGCTTATGTTATGAACGCCACTAAAAATGCTCAAGGTGACTTTGCAAATACAAGTGATGGTACTGCGAATAGTATGAGGATTTTTAAAGAGAGTTTAAAACAATTAGGAGCAACAATAGGTCAAAACCTATTACCTATGATTACACCTATCGTTCAGAAATTTACTGACATAGTAATGAAGATAAGTGAGTTAGATAGTGGTACCCAAGAAATGATAGTAAAAATAGGATTGATATTAGCGGCAGTCGGTCCCGTATTATTAGTAGTTAGCAAAGGAATTAAAATATTTACAACTTTACATAGTGCTTTTGGTGCAATAAGTGCAATAGCATCTACAGCAGGTATGTCTTTAACTGCATTTTTAGCTCCAATTGCCTTAGTAGTTGTGGGAGTTGTAGGATTAGCTTTAGCAATATCAACCAACTTTTGTGGAATTAGAGATACTATAGGGGAAGTCATGGAAAGTTGTAAGATAATAGTAACAAGTATTTGGGAATTTATTAAAATGGCATGGGATACTAATTTAATGGGTATAAGAACTCTTACCGAAACTATATTTAATACTATTAAAGATGTATTTAAACTTGCATTAGATGTTATTTCACAAACGTTTTCTATTTTTGCTTCATTGTTCCAAGGTGATTGGGAAGGTGCTTGGAATAAAGTTAAAGAGCTAGGACAAACAATTTTTGAAGGAATTAAAAATATATTTGTAAACTTCTTAACAGGAATAAAAGATTTCTTTGCATCTTGGGGAAAAATATTTGAAAAAGATTGGGGAGATAAATGGAATACTGTAAAATTTCTTTTAGAAGGAGTTTGGGAAGCTATAAGTATAGTTGTAGATACAGCCTTAAATTTTGTAAAAGATATATTTAATGTATTTTCTAAAGCTTTTCATGGAGACTGGAAAGGATGTTGGGAAGCAATTAAGAAATTATTCTTTAATTTATGGGATGGTATTGTTGATTTCTTACTATCTATTTTAGTAACGATTATAAATACAATAATTTCTTGGGGAGTTGATTTATATAAAGGTGGTAAAGAAGCTTTCTCAAAACTATGGAATGGTTGTAAAGAAATATGGGGTAATTTAGTTAAATGGTTTGAAAAAGTAAAAGAAGACCCAGTTGGTACTATTAAATCTATCGGAACTAAAATGTGGAACGCAGGTAAAGAAATATTTAGTTCTGTGTGGGATGGTATGAAGTCAATTTGGGAAAATATTTGTAGTTGGGTAGAAGAGAAGGTAAGTTGGCTGGTTGATAAATTGTCATTTTGGAAAAGTGGGAAAGATGAAATGAATAATAGTGGTGGTAATAGTGGTTATAGCTATGGAAGTTATAACTCTTATGCAATAGGTAATAATAATCTTGCAACAAACGGACTAGCATTATTACACCAAGGCGAAATGGTAATGCCTAGGGACTATAATCCATTTAATTCTAATAAGTTAGCTGAGCAACTAGCTAAACAATTATCTAGTTTTAATAAAAAAACTTCATCAACTTCTAACACTTATCATGTAAATGCTAATTTCCCTAATGCTACAAGTTCAGACGAGATTGAAAAGGCATTGTTAGGACTATCTCAAAAAGCAGAACAAGAATCAACTAGAAGAAGATAAGGTAGGTGATAGTATGTTAAGAGATGAAATTCAGAATGAAATGTTAAAAGCAATAAACATAAAAATTAAAAGTATGATTAGTAATTTATCATTCAACAGATATATTGAGGGTAGAATTGTTAGTATTGATACTACAAATAAAAAATGTACTGTTAAGATTAATGACAACGAAAGTACAATACCTTATAGAGCTGGACTTACATTAGCTATAGGAGACGTTGTTATGATAATGATACCTAATAATAATTTTAGTGCTAAGTTTGTTGATTTAAAAAGACCTAAATATCGATAAGAGAGGAGGTTTTTATATGGAAAGTGAAATAATTAAAATGGTAGTTTCCTATGGTATATTTGCAGTTCTATTCGTTTATTTATTCTTTTATATGTTAAAAGATAGCAAAGTTAGAGAAGTAAAATATCAAGAAATTATTACATCTTTAACGGACAAGTTCGGAGTGATAGAAGAAGTAAAAAAGGATGTAGAAGAAATTAAAAATAAATTAGTTTAATACATATTCAAAGGTGATAAGTAATTAATTTTACTTGTTGCCTTTTTTATTTTAGGTGATTACATAAATATAATTGTCATAATTGTAAAGGTGAAACTAATAATATAATTGTGATTGATTAATATTTGTATACATGGTGCAAACTATATAGTATAATATATTTATTACAATAAGAGGTAAGGTGAGAAATAGTGAAAAAGAAAGCTTGTGTATATGTAAGAGTTAGCACTGACCACATAGAACAAGACCAAAGTTATCAAGCACAAATGACATATTTTAAAGAACATTATTCTGATTATGAGATAATAGAAACTTATGCAGAGAGAGAAAGTGGAACTTCTATAAAAAATAGAACTGAGTTTCAAAGGATGTTAAAAGATGCAGGTTTAGAGCTAGAAGTAAAAAGAGGTAATATTAATATTTATAGTACTAATAAAGAACCTAAATTTAATTATATAATAACTAAGTCTATAAGTAGATTTAGTAGGAATAGTGAAATAAAAGAAGTAATAAGAAAGTTAAAAAATCAAGGTGTGTACATTGTTTTTGATGATATCAATAAAAGTACAGAGTCAGAAGATGATGTATTGCTAGTAGGTATACTTCAACAATTAGCAGAAGAAGAATCTCGCAACAAAAGCAAAATAATTAAATGGGGAAAAAAGAGAAGTGCAGAGCAAAACATAATTCCCATGAACATAATTCCATATGGATATAAAGGGGATATTGAACAAAACAGACTTGAAATAGATGAAAATGAATCTAAAGTAGTAAAATATATATTTGAACTTTATCTAAATGGCAATGGTGGTAGAAAAATTAGAGAAATATTAACGAGCGAAGGATATAGAAATAGAAAAGGTAAAGAGTTCACAGAGAATATGATTTTATATATTATTCAAAATCCAAAATACTGCGGTGTAAATGTAAGAAACAGATATATGAAAAATGATATTTTTAATCAAACTAGCCAAGTTGAGCTATCAGAAGACCAATGGTTAAAAATGAAAAATGAAAGAATAGATATCATAATATCCGAAGAAGATTTTGCTAAAGCACAAGAATTGATAAACGGTAGAAGAAAGAATGGCAGAGGATATAGAGGGTACACCAAAAGCCAATATGCTAATAAAATTAAGTGTGAATGTGGGGGTAATTATATTCACAATATGTACTATAATAAGGATGGCACTAAAAGGGGTATATTCGTGTGTAATAGGCGTAAAAAGCTAGGTAAGGCTAAGAGTGGATGTACTAGTAGAAACATTTTTGAAAGCGAATTAGAAGAGGTTATAGACGAGTATTGCAATGGTAAATATAAAAAAATATTACTTCATGAAATAGATGTAGCTAATAAATATTTAGATAAGAAATTAGCTGAAGTTAAGAAAACAGACATAACTAATATAAAAAAGAAAGCTACCGATATCGAGAATATACTTGAAGAAAATAAAAGAAAAGTAGAAAAATTAATAGATATGCTTTTAGATTCCTCAAATACTAAAGAAGATATAGTAAATAAGAGAATAAATTTGCTAGAGGAAGAAAATAAAAAATTAGAAGAAGAAAAAAGTGAATTAAATATAGTTATAAAAAATAAAGATGATATATTAAATAATATAAACAATTTTAAAAAGCTATTAAAAGAGTTGGAACATGGAACTAAAAATCTAACGACATTAGATAAAAGCGAATTCATAGAAGATATTTTATTTATTCAATTAGATGAAAATAATAATATAGAAATCTATGATAAAATTATAATTAAAGTTAATACTTTGCGTGTATCAGCTAAAAAATGGAATATAAATCAAAATTTAAGTGATAACTATAATGGAATTATAAGAGATTTCAAAGAAAATCAAAAATAAATGATAGCTATTAAAAATTAAGTATGTTAAAATGGAATAAAAACTACTGCACCATGTTAGTAATTACATTAGCACTTCCAGGACCAGTTGCTACAGTTGTAATACCAGCATCTAATGCTTCTTGAAAACATTTGTCCACAGGATTTATTGCATCTATAGCTCTAAGATGAGGTGTAACTGGATCAGTAGCTTCATTTCCATCACTACCTTCAAATCCTAATCCATCTTCCCACATTCCAATATGACAATGAGCATCAATAATACCTGGCATTAAAAAGCCATTTTTCCCATCGATAATTTCTATGTTTTCAGGAATTGTTATGTTTGAACCAAGGTTGCATATTTTGCCATTATCAATTAGTATAACACCATTTTTGATAATTTCATCTTCCGCCATAGTGTGGATAGTAACATTTTTAATAGCTATCATTTAAATCACTCCTAAAATAAAAGTTTTACTTCATAGTATTACTTAAATTGTAACATATTAGTAAAATATTTTGGAGGAATTAATCCAGTTTTTATTCCTTGAATTACTAACATATAAGTACAAGTTGTGTCAAATCTTGCATCATGATAGCCAGATGTCTCACCAAATAGAGAAGTACATTTATTTTGAAGAAAATCTTCCTTAAGGTTTAAAAAGTTTATCACTTCTCCAAGAGAAGGATTTTTTAATAATCCTCTAGAATTAGTAGCTTTACATATTTCTTTATAATATGACATAGTACAAAATGAACCCTTAGGATTAAAAGGAATATCTAAAAATTCTAGTTCGCTTTTTAAAAATTTAATATCAAATTGAACATTGTGTCCAATAATTATATCACTATTGATAAAATCATCTATAAATTCCTCATAAGTATCTTCGAAATATTTTCCATTACTCAGTTCGTAGAGCTTTTCTAAAGAAAAGCCATGTATAGCTTCAGCACTTTCATTCATTTCTTCTACAGTGAAGAAATAATTTTTACCTACTGTTGTTTGAGGTTTTGTGCTAGTATCAACAGTAATATATGATAATTGACATATATTTCCAGGTTTTATACTAGTAGTTTCAGTATCGAAAAATAATAATTTCATAAATGTATTCTCCTTAATTTCTTATATAAACTATATATTTACTAAATTTAGTCAACTTTAGCCAATAAATTAATAGTATAATTCTATTAAAGTTATGTCAATATATTGAGTGATTTTAGAGTTCTATAGTTTGTATAAATTGTATAATTAATAGAAAGAATAATTTGAATGAGAAAAAATATTATAAATATTAAAATATCTAGGTGAATTTTATATTGGGTTAATTATATATTTTACGTAAAGTGAAAAGGTTTAACTTGCAATGTAAAGGATTATATATTAACAAAGTGTAAAAAATTAATATATTATTAATAAAAAGTCGAAAAAAAACTATATATATTAACTTATTGTTAACAAAATTAATTATATTCAATGTTTTTATATTATGCTATAATGCAAATATTGAACACAATTATAAAAGGGGGCTTATATTATATGAGTTTATTATTTGTAATACCTACTAATAAACAAAATAAAGAGGAGTTACTAAAAATACTTCAGCAGCATAAGGAAATAAGATTTGTTTCTCTAGTTGGTATTGACTTTTTAGGTAATGATACAGACGAAAAAATTCCTGTTAAAAATTTCATAGAAGATATTGAGACATTTTTACATGGTACAGCTGTCCAGACTGATGGATCATCTGTAATATTACCGGGAATAGCTACCCTTAATAATGCAAAGGTAGATATGAAGGTTGATTTAACTTGTAATTGGTATGTAGATTATAATTATGATTATATAGATGAAGAAACAAATAAACCAGTAGGAACTATTAGAATGCCATGTCACTTATACCATGAAGATGTTGCCGTAGATTCTAGGCACATACTAAAAAATTCTGTAGATCACTTTAGAGCTTCTATGATGAAGTTATTTGAAGAAAATCCACAATTTTTAACTAACTTTGATATAAACTATGATGAAATAGAGGACGTAAGTATTACAGCAGCTACAGAGTTAGAGTTTTGGGTAAATACTCCAAATGAATTAGCTGAAATAGAAGAATTATCCACTTCCCAAGTATTAAAGGAGCAGTACTGGAAGAGAACTAAGGGGCCTGTAAGAACAGCATTGGAAAAATCTTTAGATTTATTAGCTAAATATGGACTAGAACCAGAAATGGGTCATAAAGAAGTAGGGGGAGTTAAAGCTAAACTATCTGAATCTGGAGTTCTAACTCACATAATGGAACAATTAGAAGTGGATTGGAAGTTTTCTACAGCCCTTCAAACTTGTGATAATGAACTTTTGGTAAGAGGTTTAATAAAAGAAACTTTTAGAAAAAATGGTCTTGAAGTTACATTCCAAGCTAAACCAATTGAAGAAGTAGCAGGAAATGGAGAACATTTACATGTAGGCGTTACTATAAAGCTTAAAAATGGTAAGATGATGAATCTATTCCACAGTTATGCTGAAAAAGACTTTTTAAGTGAAGTAGGATACGGAGCAATAATGGGAGTATTAAAGAATTATGAAGTAATAAATCCCTTTGTTTCTTCAAATTATGATGCATTACAAAGATTAAAACCAGGCTTTGAAGCACCCGTATGTATAGTAACTTCCTTAGGATTTACTAAAGATGTGCCTTCAAGAAATAGAACTATTCTTGTAGGACTAGTGAGAGATGCAATTAATCCAATGGCTACTAGGTTTGAGTTGAGATCACCAAATCCTAATACAAATATTTATTTAGTATTATCTTCAGTTATAATATCTATGGTAGATGGAATAAGCTATGTAGTTACAAATAATAAAAGTAGAGAAGAACTTTTAGCAGAACTTTCTAAAAAACCAGGAGAAAAAACTTCTTACCTAGAGGAAGGTAGATGCTATAGAAGTGAAGAAGATGTATTTGAATTCTATACTGAGGAAGAAAGAGAAGAGTATTTTGGTAAGGCGCCAAGTACTGTATATGAAAATTTATTAGCTTTTGAAGATGAATCTAGGGTACATGTTTTAACTAAAGATGGAGTAATAACTAATAAAGTAATTAAAGGATATAGGGAAGCTGTACTTGAAAGATGGACTACTGAGTTAGAGCATAGAATTCTTCCGAACTATTCTAATGAAATTAGAAACATTAGAAGATCTAATGGCGATGATTTTATGGAGTATGATCTTGAAAAATGGAGTGAAATAAATAAGCTAAGAGAAAAGCTTATGAAAGATAATTATGTAAGTAAAAGCTTATTCACTCAAATGAGAGAAGCAATTAATGATAAAAATTATAAGGAATTATCTGAGTTACAATTAATTGTAGATGAAGATATGAGAATCCTAAGAAGGTTATATATGAATTATAGAAGAAATCTTATGGATATATAGATATACAAAAGGTAATCACTGAAAAATTTTCGGTGATTACCTTTTTAAATTAATGATAACTAAAACATATATTACATAAATATAAGTTTTAGTATAAATATGATGGATAAAATATACATTACTATTGAGATTGGTTTTTTATTTTCTTTCTTACCAAATATATTATTTAATAAGTTTATTAATGTATATGAAAGAACTCCAAGGGTAAGACCATCACCTATACTATAACATAATGGCATTGCAGCTATAGTAATGAATGCAGGGAAGCCTTGAGTAAAATCAGTAAAGTCTATTTTCATAACACTTTCTAGCATCATAAAACCAATCCAAATTAAGCAAGGAGCTGTAGCACAACCAGGTATAGCTATAAATATTGGAGATAGGAACATTGCCAATAAGAATAGAATACCTGTAGTAACAGCTGTTAATCCAGTTCTTCCACCTTCACTAACTCCAGCTGCGCTTTCTACATAAGTAGTAACGGTTGAAACTCCAACTAAAGAACCAAAGGTGGTTCCTATAGCATCTACGAGTAGAGCTTTTCTTGCCATTGGTACATTACCATCTTTATCTAACATATTTGCCTTAGAGCATACACCAACTAAAGTACCAACTGTATCAAAAAAATCTACAAACAAGAAAGTAAGACAAATTGTTATAAAATTAAGAAGAGCCGAACTATTAGTGAATACGGAGAAGTCAAGCTTGAATGCAATTGATTTGATAGATTCATATTTGAATAATCCATTTGGAAGATATATGCCAGCGGCAGTAGCTGCTTCAGGATTTATAACTGCATATATCCAACCGATTATAGAACAAATCAGAATGGACCAAAGCATAGCTCCCTTAATGTTTTTAGAGTTCAAAACAGCTATAATAAGAATGCCAATAACTGCGATTATAGCACCAGGAGCTACCATAGAACCTAGAGATACAAGGGTAGCTTCATTAGACACTACAATACCAGCACCTGTTAAACCTATAAAAGCAATAAAAAGTCCAATACCAGCAGTAACAGCATGCTTCATTGTAAGTGGAATACAATTAACTACAGCTTCACGCACTCTAGTTACAGATAGAATGATGAAAATTATACCTTCTACAAAAACAGCAGTAAGTGCTATTTGCCATGGAACACCCATGGCACCGCATACTGTAAATGCGAAGAAGGCGTTAAGTCCCATACCAGATGCCAGTGCAAAAGGTGCATTAGCATATAGTCCCATGAGTATAGTAGTAAGTCCTGCAGCTAGACATGTAGCAGTTACAAGTGCTCCAGCAGTACCATCACCCATAGCTGTACTAAGGAAGTTAGGATTTACAGCAATAATGTAAGCCATTGTTAGAAAAGTGGTAATTCCAGCAACAATTTCACGCTTTACGTTAGTTCCGTTTTCAGTAAGTTTAAAATACTTGTCCATATAAATCCCCCTAATATTAATAGATATAATTATTAATATTAGTACAATCTGTAAATATTACTAAAACAATATATTTATCACATATAAATTATAAAAGGAACAATTTCTAACACTCTCTTATTAGAAGGAAATTCATTATTATAGTTTAAATGAGAAGCAAAGTCTTTATAGTTGCTATGAGATGTAATAAAACCCCATAATAATTTAGATACTAAAGGGTTACTATCAATAATATTATGATTTGACTGGGGATAGCCATAACTTGCTATTTCACCAACGATTGTACAAGGTCTACCAATATAACACTCTATGTCCATAGATGCATGTTTACTGCAAACAGAAGTAATAATTAAAGTATCAGAATCAAAAGGAAGGGAGGTAGGATATTTTAATACTTTATCTTCTGCTAAAGATTTTATATTTCTTTTTATCCAACTAATCATAGAGGTATTATCTATATCTGAAGTTATTTGTTGAAACTCAAGTAATTCTAATGTATTTCTTAAAAGTTCTAAAGTACTATCTGATTTTTCTATAGTACACTGGAACTCTACAATATCTCCAGGAGAAATTGTATTCAGGTCACCATTTGTTTTTAAAGATTTGATTGCATTATTTCGATTTAATAAAGTTTCTAGATTTATAAATAAATTAATAGATGAATTCTCTATTTCATCTATTGATTTTCTTTGAGTACTTTTAGATAAAGTCACTGTAGCTGAACCTTGAATAATTTTTCCACAAGTTAGTTCGGACAATGGTAGAGTAGCTTGAATTGTAGTTTCTTCTCTTTTTCCACTTATTTCAATGTTTTCATATCGATTTATAGCTATTTTATACATATCTCTAATAGTATCACCGTTAATATAGTAGGGCATAAAGATGTTCTTCATATTATAACTCCTTATTTATCAATTTTTAATATATCCTATATATATTCAAGATTAAATATATTTATCATTATTATTACAAATAATTTCATGGATAAAGGTATAAAGTTAAATATAATAAAAATAATCTAAATATAATGTAACTGTTTCCAAATCTATGATATAATAACGTGGTAGAGGAGGGGGACATATGGAAATTTTAATTGCATTAATACTCGGTGCCATTGTAGGGTACTTTCTAAAATTAGGTGAAAAGGGGAAAAATATAAATGGTAAATTACAACAACTTGGTGTAATATTCTTATTATTTTCTATGGGAGCTTCTATAGGAGCCGATAAGGGCATAATAAAAAATCTTCCGACCATAGGGTTAAAGTCTTTTTTATTTGCAGTAGCTACAATAGGTGTAAGTATAGTACTTGTGTATATTTTATCAGAAAAGTTTATGCCTAAAGAAAATCAATTACCCAAGGAAGAATCAATCTTAAATGTGGAAACCATAGAAAATGAAAAAGTGCTTACTGAAATCCATAGTGAAATTTTAGATGCAGAGATTTTAGATGATGGAAATGTTGTATTTGAAGAGTGTAGTGAGCTTTTAAATGAGGCATGCGGGGAGGACAAGTAATATGACGTACATAATAATAGTATCTATATTAGTTGGAATGGGTTGTGGTTATTTTGTATTTCCACCAGAAATAATGAGTAGTATTGATAATCTTGCATCCATTTCATTATTTGTTTTAATCTTTTTAGTTGGTATAGATGTAGGTGGCAACAAGACCATATTTAAAGATCTAAAAAAGGCAGGATTTAAGGTGTTGTTAGTACCATTTGGAGGAATTGTAGGTAGTTTACTAGGAGGACTTTTAGTAGGATTCCTATTTAATATGGCTATTAATGAGAGCTTAGCTATAGGTTCAGGATTTGGATGGTATAGCTTATCAGGAGTAATGCTTAAAGAGATGGGTGGAGATACTTTAGGGGCTATAGCATTTTTAACAAATGTGTTCCGTGAGATGATAACAGTTATTTTAATTCCAATATTAGCTAAAAGACTAAATGGATACACAGCCATAGCACCTGCAGGAGCTACATCTATGGATACAACATTACCACTTATAGCTAAAGCAACAAATCCAGAGATAGCTATAATTTCATTTATAAATGGAGTTATATTAAGTTCTTTAGTTCCGGTGCTTGTAACATTTTTTTATAATTTAGGATAATTTTACTTTATGTGTTTTTAATTTTTACAATTGTAAATAGAAAAAGTATATAAAAATGATGGTATAAATAACTTATTTATACCATCATTTTTATGTTTATATTTATATTAGTTAGGGACTAATAACTAATAACTAAATTAAGGTGTTTATCTATTTATATAGTGAGTATGAAGTAAATGGTGAGATTTTTCTCCATTAGGTTTTCCAAGGAATTCATCATAAAGCTTTATTATCTCAGGATTTTCATGAGATTTTCTTATAACCTTATTAGCATCCTCACTATAAAGAGCATTCATTCTTTTTTCTATTAATGAATATTGCTCATTAGAATATGGTTGACCACCACCGTTTATACATCCTCCTGGACATGCCATAACTTCAATGAAGTGATATTTTTTAGATGTATCTTCTATATTATCTAACAAATTCTTTGCATTTGCAAGTCCATTTACAATAGCTATATTAATTTTGTTACCATCGATAACTAATGAAGCTTCCTTGATTCCTTCAAGACCTCTAACAGATTTAAAATCAAGTTCTTCTAAAGTGCTATTTGTAATCCATTCATAAGCAGTACGTAAAGCAGCCTCCATAACACCACCACTAGTTCCGAAAATAACTCCAGCACCAGTAGATTCACCCATAATAGTATCAAAATCAGAGGAAGGTAGAGAAGCAAATTCTAATCCAGAGCGTTTAATCATCTTAGCTAATTCTCTTGTGGTTATAACTACATCGATATCTGGATTATTATTTTCATTGACAAATTCTTCTCTGTTAGCTTCGAATTTTTTAGCAACACATGGCATTACAGATACAACATAAAGTTTTTCCGATGGTATACCTAGTTTTTCAGCAAGATATGTTTTTGCAATAGCTCCCCACATTTGTTGAGGAGATTTGCATGTTGATGGAAGATTTAATTGGTTTCCATAATGTTTTTCTATGAAATTAATCCATCCAGGACAACAACTAGTAATCATAGGAAGATTTTCACCACTCTTATATCTTCCTAGAAATTCTGTAGCTTCTTCCATAATAGTTAAATCTGCAGCAAAATCAGTATCATAAACCTTATTAAAACCAAGTTCTCTTAGTGCTTCAACCATCTTGCCAGTAACAGCACCTTCGTTAATACCAAATTCTTCTCCAAGTGCTGCACGAACAGCCGGAGCAGTTTGAACTACCACATATTTATCTTTATCACCTATAGCGTTTAATACATCTATAGTATTATCTTTTTCCATTAAGGCCCCAGTAGGACATACATTTATACATTGGCCACATAAAGTACAAGTACTATTATTTAGCTCTTCAAAGAATGCAGTGCTTATAGTGGTATTAAAACCTCTATTTATTGGTCCAATTGCACCAACTTTTTGAACTTGGCTACAAACAGCTTCGCATCTTCTACATAAAATACATTTAGAAGTATCTCTTACTATAGATGGATTTTTAAGTTCTTTTACAGCTACAGATTTTGAACCAGTGTATTTTAAATTAGTTACTCCATAAGTACTAGCAAGCTCTTGGAGTTCACAATTTAAATTTTTTTGACAAGTTAAGCAATCCATAGAATGGTCTGATAATAAAAGTTCAATTATAGTTTTTCTTGCCGCTATTACTCTTGGAGTACTAGTATTAACAACCATACCTGGAGAAACAGCTGTACAACAAGATGGTGCTAAATTTTTTCTTCCTTCCACTTCAACTACACAAACTCTACAAGAACCAGGCTTATTAGTTGTCTTTTTATCATGAAGATTTAGGTAGCAAAGGGTAGGAATTTTTATATTAAGCTTACGTGCAGCATCAAGAATTGTGGTTCCTTGCTCCACTGATATTTCTTTATTATTTATTTTAAGTGTAACTAAACTCAATACTTTCACCTCTTTTAAATTATTAAACTAGATCTATTGCATCAACTGGGCAGCTAGATTTGCATGCACCACATTTAATACATTTGCTATGGTCAATTACATGCTTAGTTTTAACTTTCCCCTCGATACATCCAACTGGACATTGTCTTGCACATTTAGTACAGCCAATACATCTATCAGTAATAACAAATTTCATAAGGTCCTTACAAACTCCTGCTGGACAAATCTTATCTACAACGTGACTTCTATATTCATCATAGAAATATTTCATTGTACTAAGAATAGGGTTAGGAGAAGTTTGTCCTAAAGCACAAAGTGAAGTATCTTTTATAGTGTTACTAAGCTCTTGAAGCTTATCTAGATCACTTAAATCACCTTCGCCCTTTGATATTCTTTCAAGAATTTCAAGTAATCGAGTGTTACCAATCCTACAAGGGGTACATTTACCACAAGATTCCTCTTTTGTAAATTCTAAATAGAATTTAGCTATATCAACCATACAGTTATCTTCATCCATTACTATCATTCCACCAGATCCCATCATAGAACCAATAGCACTTAAAGAATCAAAGTCAATAGGAGTATCTAAAAATTCTTTAGGAATACATCCACCAGAAGGTCCTCCTGTTTGAACAGCTTTGAATTCTTTATCAAACTTAATTCCGCCACCTACTTCATAAAGAATTTCTCTTAAAGTTGTTCCCATAGGTACTTCTACAAGGCCAACGTTATTAATTTTACCTGCAAGAGCAAAAACTTTAGTACCAGCAGAAGATTTAGTGCCGATTGAACTAAACCAGTCTGAACCATTATTTATAATAGCTGGAATATTTGCCAAGGTTTCAACGTTATTAACGCAAGTTGGTTTATTCCAAAGTCCAGATTCAGCAGGGAATGGTGGTTTATTTGTTGGTTCTCCACGGTTACCTTCTATTGAGTGAATAAGAGCAGTTTCTTCACCACATACAAATGCACCAGCTCCGTATTTAATTTCAATATCAAAATCAAAACCTGAATTTAGTATATTTTCACCAAGGAGTCCATATTCTCTAGCTTGATTTATAGCAATCCTAAGTCTTTGAATTGCTAGTGGATACTCAGCTCTAATATATATATTACCTTTAGTAGCACCTATGGCATAACCAGCTATAGCCATAGCTTCAAGGACACTATTTGGATCTCCTTCTAAAATCGAACGATCCATGAATGCACCTGGATCACCTTCATCGGCATTACAAATAATATATTTTTGATCAGCATCATAGCCTTTTGCAAATTGCCATTTCTTACCAGTGGGAAAACCACCGCCGCCTCTTCCTCTTAGTCCAGATTTCAATATAACATTTATTACGTCATCAGGAGTGTATTCTGTTAGGCATTTTCCAAGAGCTAGATATCCTTTTTCAGCAATATATTCATCAATATTTTCAGGGTTTATTAATCCACAATTTCTTAGAGCTATTCTAACTTGCTTCTTATAGAAAGTCATTTCATCTTGAGTCTTAACCTTTTCTTTTATAGTTGGCTCTTCGTAAAGTAATCTTTGTACAACATTTCCATTAACAATATGTTCATTTATGATTTCTTCAGCATCCTCAGGAGTTACGTGAACATAAAACACATCATCTGGAGTAACTTTTACTATAGGACCTTTTTCACAGAAACCAAAACAACCAGTTATGGAAACGTATACTTCATCTTCCAAACCTAACTTACTAATTTCTTTTTCAAGGTTATCTTTAATTAAATCACTTTGTGCAGATTTACACCCAGTTCCTCCGCAAATAAGTATTTCTTTTTTATAGTTATTTTTTTCACAAACAAAGCCATCGATACCAGTTGCTTTTCTAATATCAAGGGATGATTTGTATTCCTGATAAATTTTCTTTAATTCTTCAAAGGAATTTATTTTATTCAACTTTGTTACCTCCTAATTCTACTCATATTCGGCTAATATACTTTTTACTTGGGTTGGAGTACAGTGACCGTAAACCTTATCATTTATGGTTAAGACTGGAGCTAGACCACAAGCACCAACACATCTTAAAGAGCCAAGTGTAAATTTCATGTCTTCTGTAGTTTGTCCAGATTTAATACCTAGTTCTTTTTCAAATTCTTTAAGAACATCTCCAGCACCTCGAACAAAACATGCAGTACCCATGCATACATTTATTACATTCTTACCACGAGGTTCTGTAGTGAAAAATGAGTAAAATGTTACAACACCATAAACTTTAGATATAGGTAAATTTAGTTTATTAGCGACGAAAGTTTGAACTTCCTTAGGCAGATATCCAAAGATATGCTGAGCTTTATGCAAAACCTCTATTAAAGCTCCATCTTTGGTAGGTAAGGAATTAATAAAGTCTTCTAATTCCTTAAACATTTGATTTTTTTCTAAGTTACAACACACTTAAAAAATACCCCCTTACTAAATAAGTTTAACATTGAAAATATACAAAATATTTTCAATAATTCATCAAATCACTAACAGTATAATACTTTTTTAAAGTTTTGTATAGTGGGATTTTAAAAATAATGTAATCTATTACAATAAATATTTATCCTATTACTACCAGTTCTAATACTCCATATTCTTCAAGGCGGTAGCAAAGAGCTGCTACGTCCCTAGATAACGAGTTCTCAGCTTCCGTGGTATGGAATACTTCTTCTGAATCTTAGAGCTATGTTTATCAAGACCTATATTAGAGAATTTATTTTAATAGTTCATACCAATAATTTCTATTAGTACAATAATATTTTGTGGTAAATGAAAGAATATAATGGTAAAATATTAATATATAGTAAATATATGGAGTTGATATTGTGAATTGTTATGATTTAGCCATAGTCAATGGAAATATATATGTGGAAGGGGAATTTATTAGAGGAAATTTGTACATTGATAATGGGATTATTAAAAACCTGTCAAAGGATATTTTCTTATCAAAAGATATTTATGATGCAAAAGGAAATTATGTATTACCGGGATTTATAGATCCTCATGTACATTTTCAGCTTAGAGTGGGTAATGAGGTTTCTACTGACGATTTTTACAATGGTTCTATAGTAGCTGCATATGGTGGAATTACAACATTTATAGATTTTTTAGATCCTGTAAAAAATATTGAAGAGTTAGAAAAAGCTTTTGTAGACAGAAAAAGAAAAGCAAAGGTTTCTCTTATAGATTATGGATTTCATAGTACTATTGCAAATTTTCTGGATAATGAAGAACTATTTATTGAAGAGATTAAAAAGAGGGGAATTTGTAGCATAAAAATTTTTACTACTTATAGTTCTAGTAATAGAAAAACCGGCTTAAGAACTATCGGTAATTTACTGAAGATTTCAAAAAAAATGAAAGTTATAATTTTATCTCATAGTGAAAATGAAGAGTTAATCAGAGAGGGAAAGTTTCCAGTAAGATCCCATGAAGAAAATAGACCCACATTATGTGAGACTACAGAAGTTTTAACTTTAGCTGAAATGACTAAGAATATGGATGGGTATATGTATATTGTACACCTTAGTTCAGGAGAATCTTTAAGACGAATTATGGATTTATATAAAAGTTTAATAAATAAAAATTTATTTATAGAAAGCTGCCCTCAATATTTTTATTTATCTAAAGATAATTATTTATTAAAGGATGGTTTTCTATATACATTAACACCACCTCTTAGGTCTTTTGAAGAAATTGATGAATTAAGAAAAAATATAGATCATGTTAGTGTGATAGGTACTGATCATTGTCCATTTAAATCTAATGAAAAAGCAAGAGAAACTTTAGATTTAATTCCTATGGGAATAGGGGGAATAGAATATTCTTTTAATTTATTGTATACAATGTTTGGTGATAAAATAATTGATAAATTTACAAAGAATCCAGCAAAGATTCATGGTTTATATCCTAAAAAGGGAACGTTACTCCCAGGATCAGATGCTGATGTTGTAATATTTGACCCTTTAGATAGGCATAAAATAAATTGCTCACATTCCAATTGTGACTACAATTTATATGAAGGACTAGATGTAAAAGGTAAAGTGATTACGACTATTTCAAGGGGAAGATTTATTATAAAGGATGGGAAATTGGTAGGTAATGAAAAAGGAAATTACGTAGGTAGGGAGTTAAAGTTATAGAAAACACTAAAAAGTTTGTATAGTTATATATTTTTGTGACTAATTAATCAGTAAGAATAAAGGGAGGTGCTTTAGTAGGAGTATAATCTTGCTAAAGAGGATTATGAATTATAAGGTAATAGGTAGTAGTGTATCTAGATTAGATGGTGTGGCAAAGGTCACAGGGAAGGCTAAGTATGCTGATGACTATTTTGAAAGGGAAATGCTAATAGGAAAGGTGCTTAGAAGTCCTTATGCCCATGCAAAAATAAGAAGTATTGATGTTTCTAAAGCAAAAAATTTAGAAGGTGTTGAAGCGGTAATTACTTATGAAGATTTACCAAAAATAAAATTTGCAACGGCTGGACACCCTTGGACCTTTGATAAAGCACATAGAGATGTAGAAGATAGATTAATCATAACTGATAAAGTTCGCTTTTGTGGAGAACCAGTGGCTGCAGTTGTAGCTATAGATGAAATAATAGCTCTAAAAGCTATAAAACTTATAGATGTAGAATATGAAGTGTTACCATTTGTAATGGATCAGGAAGAAGCTATAAAAGAAGGTGCCCCTATAATACATGAAGAAAGAAAAGATAATATTATAAGCTCCTTTGGTAATGGAGTAGGAAACATAGAAAAGGAGTTAAGGGAAGCAGATAAAGTATTTACAGGTAAATTTAATACTAGTACTGTACAACATTGTCATCTGGAAAATCATAGTGCGTATGCTTATATGGAGTCAGATGGAAGAATTGTAATAGTAACTTCCACTCAGATACCACATATTGTAAGAAGGATAGTAGGACATGCACTAGGGTTGCCATGGGGAAAAATAAGGGTTATAAAGCCATATATAGGTGGTGGATTTGGAAATAAGCAAGATGTCGTTATAGAGCCATTAACTGCAGCAATGACACTTGCGGTTAATGGAAGACCAGTTAGATATGCATTAACTAGAGAAGAATGTTTCATAGACACAAGAGTTCGTCATGCTATGCGATTTACATTTAAAACTGGAGTTACTAAGGAGGGTAAGTTACTAGCAATAGATATAAAGAACTTGGTAAATAATGGAGCATATGCATCCCATGGACATTCAGTGACCATGAGCTGTGGGAGTAAATTTAGACCATTATATGATTTTAATGCTATAAAATATGAGCCTAAAACTATATATACTAATATGCCGGTAGCAGGAGCTATGAGAGGATATGGGGTTCCACAAATTTCATTTGCTCTAGAAAGTCATTTAGATGATATTGCTAGAGAACTAAATATAGATCCTGTGGAGTTCAGATTGAAAAATTTGGTGAAGCAAAATCATGTAGACCCATCCTCTAAAAATGTGGTGCGTTCAATGGGGCTATCACAGTGTCTTGAAAAGGGAATGGAATTAATAAATTGGAATGAAAAGAAAAAGCTATATAAAAATCAAACAGGTAGTTTAAGACGTGGAGTAGGAATGGCTTGTTTTAGTTATTTTGCAGGCACCTATCCTGTAGCTTTAGAAGCAGCAGGTGCAAGAATTGTGATGAATCAAGATGGTTCGGTACAGTTGCAAATTGGGGCTACAGAAATTGGTCAAGGTAGTGATACTATATTTGCACAAATGACTTCAGAAGTTTTAGGAATTCCAATTGATATGATTCATGTAATTTCAAATCAAGATACTGATGTTACTCCATTTGATACAGGTGCTTATGCATCAAGACAGACTTTTGTTACAGGTGCTGCAGTTAAAAAAGCTGCTATGGAGGTAAAAAGTAAAGTTCTTCAGTTTGCTAGCAGAAAAAATGGTCTCAATCCAGAGGTAATGGATATAGTTGATTGTAATATAGTTGAAAAAACAACGGGTATAGTTGTCTGTTCTCTTGAGCAAATAGCATTAGAATCATTTTATGATAGGATTTACAGTTCCCCTATAACTAGTGACACTTCTGTTAATATAAGGACTAATGTAGTTGCTTATGGAGCAACCTTTGCAGAGGTTGAAGTAGACATAAAAACTGGTCAAATAACTGTAGTAGAAATATATAATATTCATGATTCTGGAACTATAATTAATCCAATGCTAGCAGAAGGGCAAGTTCACGGTGGTGTAAGTATGGCACTTGGATATGCTCTATCAGAGCAAATGATATTTGATGAGAAGACTGGAAGAACTCTTAATAACAATTTTTTAGACTATAAATTACAAACTATTTTAGACACGCCTAATATTGGTTCAGCATTTGTAGAAATTCCAGATGATGCAGGAAGCTTTGGGCAAAAATCTTTAGGAGAAAATACAACACTTTCTCCAGCTCCGGCAATAAGAAATGCAGTTTTAGATGCAACTGGTGTTGCTTTTAATAGAATACCAATGAATCCGCAAAGAGTATTTGAAAAGTTTAAGGAAGAGGGCTTAATATAGGATTTATCTTAAATTTAATAGTGCAGATTGTATAGTTAATAGACTATATAAATATAGAAGGAGGTGAATTTTAGTAGAGTATTAAATCTCTATTAAAGATAAAAATGTTTGATATTAAGAATATACTAGAACCTAGCAGTATAGAAGAGGCAATAAAAATCCTTCATGAAAATAATAATTTTAAAATAATATCTGGTGGAACTGATGTTTTAATTAAATTACATCATGGTGATATGGAAGAAATAGAACTTTTAAGTCTAAAAAAATTAAAAGAATTAGACTTCATAAAGGTTCTAGAAAATGACACCATAGAAATTGGCTCTACTACTTGCTTTACCAATATATATAGAAATAAAATTATAAAAGATTTTATTCCTGCTTTAGGGCAAGGGGCTATATCTATGGGAGGACCACAGATAAGGAATATGGCCACTATTGGAGGGAATGTATGTAATGGAGCTGTTTCAGCAGATAGTGCACCAAGTTTATTTGCTTTTAATGCTAAATTAAGACTTAGAAGTTTTCAGGGAGAGAGAATAGTTCCAATAGAGGAATTCTACGAAGGTCCTGGAAAGGTTAATATAAGAAAAGATGAAATTCTAATAAGCATTTTAATTGAGAAAAAAGACTATGAGGGAGTAAGGGGAACATATATTAAGTATAGTAATCGAAAGGCAATGGATATTTCTATGCTAAGTGTATGCGTTGTAGCTAGTGTTAAGGAAAATAAATTTAAAGATTTAAGAATAGCGTTAGGGGTAGCTGGGCCTACTCCTATAAGATGTAGGGATGCAGAGAAGTATGCCATCGGTTTAGAAAATTCAGAAGAAAATATTAATAATATTGCACAATATGCAGTAAAATCGGCAAGTGCGAGAGACTCATGGAGAGCATCAAAAGCTTATAGGGAGCATTTAATAAAAGAATTAACAGTACGAGGTATTTATGAAGTAACTAAATAAGGTGGGATTTTAATATGATTGATAAGAATTATAGAAAAATATCAGTAAACGTAAATGGAAAAGTTTACAATTTAGAAGTAGATGTACGAGAATCTTTGTTAGATGTATTGAGAAATAGACTTCAATATACAGGTGTAAAGCAAGGATGTTCAGTTGGAGAATGTGGAGCTTGTACAGTACTAGTGGATGGAATACCTATAGATTCATGCATTTATATGGCTGTTTGGGCTGATAAAAAAGAAATTTTAACCATAGAGGGTGTATCAGAAAATGGAAACTTATCAAAGGTGCAAAAGGCATTTATAGAAGAGGGTGCAATTCAGTGTGGATTCTGTACTCCAGGGTTAGTACTTACAACTACAGCACTGGTAAATAGCGGTAAAGATTATACTGATGAAGAAATAAAAACAGAAATATCTGGACATTTATGTAGATGTACAGGATATCAAAAAATATTTAATGCTACAAAAAAATCCCTTAAGAAATAAATTGAATAGAAAAAATCCTAGTTAATATTTAGGCTAGGATTTTTTTGTGGAAAAATAAGAGATATAAAGAGTATTGATCAACTTTTTATATCTCTTATATAGATTTGGGGAATACAAAGTAGTTATTTGTTTAAAGACATACCAGATTTAGCTTTAATAACAGGTTTTTGAGACTTATCACTAGGTAAGATTAAATTTAATATTACAGCAAATATAGTTGCAGTTGTTACACCAGAACCAAAGATTATTTGTAAGGATTCTGGCAACATGCTAAGAGCTTCAGGTCTAACAATGACACCTACACCTAAAGCAAAAGATATCCCAATTACAAAAATGTTCCTTCTAGTCATATCAACTTTGCCTAGAATTTTAATACCAGAACAAGCAATAGAACCGAACATGACTATACCAGCAGCTCCAAGAACTGGACTCGGCATAATTGATATTAAAGAAGCAAATTTTGGTATCAAACCCATTATAGATAATATTATTCCAGCTATAATTATAACAAACCTACTAGCAACTCCTGTAACATTTATAAGGCCAGTACATTGGCTAAAGGATGTATTTGCAGTAGAGTTAAAAAATCCAGCTAGAATTGATCCAAGACCATCACAAAGTACACCTCCAGAAAGTTGTTTGTTAGAAACTTCAATTTCACATGCCTCTCCAATAGCTAGAGTATCACCTACAGTTTCTACAGTAGTTGCTAGATAAACAGCTAAAAAACTAATAATAGCTGGTATAGAAAATTTAATTCCGAATTTAAGAGGTCTAGGAATAGAAATCCAGGATGCAGCAGATATTGGAGTAGTGTCTAATAAGTTGAGAGGAATAGCTAATAAATATCCACATAATATACCTATAAATATTGAGCAAGAACTTATAAAAGTATTTTTAGATTGATTGGTAATTATAATAATAATTAAGACAATAGCACCAAGCAATAAAAATTTAGGATCTCCATAGTTTGGGTTTCCAGAGCCGCCAGCTAACCAATCAATTCCAACAGGAATGATAGTGATACCTATCATAGTTACAACAGTACCAGTAACAAGTGGTGGAAAAATTTTTTTAACATGGTTAATAAAAAAGCTTAGAATTACTTCTAGTAAGGCACCTACCATTGTAGCTGTACATATGGTAGCAATACCTAAAGTCATATTGCCGTTATAAGTGCTACCGATGGCAATAGCCGGACTTACAAAAGCAAAGGAGGTACCCATGATAAATGGAAGCTTGCTTCCTATAGGTCCAATACCTTTAGCTTGAATAAGTGTTGTAAGACCAGAAGCAAATAGGGCACATGAGACTAGAAATGATGTGTCAGATATTTTTAATCCCAGTGCACCAGCTACTACTAGTGGAACTGCTACTATACCACTGAAACATGCAAAAATTGCTTGAAATGCAAGAATTAAAGTTTGTTTCATAGGTGGTTTGTCATCTAGTTTAATTCTAACAAGCGATTTCTTTGGAGCATTAGTTGTTTGCAATTTAATTCCCCCTCTAAATTTATAATTATATCTTATGCATAATGCATGAAGTGCTATAAATATTTTACTAACTAGTTAATATAAAAAATAAATAAAAAATATATACTTAACTATAGTTTATGAATAATCATAATGGATTTATGAATAAATATTAAGAGAATAAAAAAATCTAAGCTTGAAATAAATAAATCTAAGTTATTTAGATTATACCAATGAAAAAAGTTCAATAAATCTACAAAACCAATAAAAATTTAGAATTATACGATTCTGTATTTACAATAAATGGTATAAGAGTTATAATTTAATTAACTAGTCAGTAAGTGAGTTTGTGGTGAACTACAAAAAAATAAGCATAGAAATTTATTCTGGAATAGAAGATAAAAAATCAAGGGGTGGATTTTGTGGAAAATATTAAAAATCTTATGGAGAGACTTAAAAAACTAGATTTCAGGGAGATGTACAATAATGATTTTTTCTTAACATGGGAAAAAAGTAATGAAGAATTAGAATCAGTATTTGTTGTTGCTGATATTCTTCGTTCAATGAGAGAAAATAATATATCCACGAGAATTTTTGATAGTGGATTAGGTATTTCGGTATTTAGAGATAATTCTACTAGAACTAGATTTAGTTTTGCTAGTGCATGCAACTTATTAGGACTAGAGGTACAAGATCTCGATGAAGGAAAATCTCAAATTGCTCATGGTGAAACTGTCCGTGAAACTGCAAATATGATTTCTTTTATGGCAGACATAATTGGAATTAGAGATGATATGTTTATAGGAAAGGGTAATGCTTATATGAAAGAAGTTTCTAATGCTGTTCAGGAAGGTTACGCTGATGGAGTATTAGAACAACGTCCGACTCTGATTAATTTACAATGTGATATAGACCATCCAACTCAATGTATGGCGGACTTATTACACTTGATTCACTATTTTGGTGGAGTGGAAAATTTAAAAGGTAAAAAATTAGCTATGACTTGGGCTTATTCACCTTCTTATGGAAAACCACTTTCGGTTCCACAAGGAGTTATTGGACTTATGACAAGAATGGGAATGGAAGTTGTATTAGCACACCCAGAAGGATATGATGTACTTCCTGAAGTAGAGGAAGTTGCTAAGGCAAATGTAGAGAAAAATGGTGGAAGCTTTACAAAGACTAATTCTATGAAAGAAGCCTTTGAAAATGCAGATATAGTTTATCCAAAGAGCTGGGCACCATTTGAAGCTATGGAAAAACGTACAGAACTATATTCAAAGGGGGATATAGCAGGTATTGATGAACTTGAAAAAGAATTGTTGAAAGAAAATGCTAGATATAAGGATTGGGAATGCAATGAAAAAATGATGGAGTTTACTAAGGATGGTAAAGCATTATATCTTCATTGTTTACCAGCGGATATAACAGGTGTAAGTTGTGAAATTGGAGAAGTGGAAAAATCTGTATTTAATCGTTATCGTGAATTACTATACCGTGAAGCTGGATTTAAGCCATATATAATTGCTGCCATGATGTTCTTAAGTAAAGTTAAGGATCCTATATCTGTTTTTGAGAAATTGCTAGAAGAAGATAAGCCGAGATTTATAGAAAAATAAAGAGTAAATAGATTAATTAAATTATGTATTTACTTAAGGGTATATAATATTTTTAAGTAATTTATGAATTATAGGGGGAGTAAATATGAGTGACAAAATACGCCCAATAAGTTTTGAAAAACTCATTAACTGGATTTTTACTGAACTAAAAACTAAAGAAAGTATTTTTGGAATTCATAAAGATAAGTTTTACTATGGAATCCCTAATAACACCATTCCTTTTTTAGGAGAGAAGTTAGGCCTACCAATTGGTCCAGCAGCAGGTCCTAGTTCACAATTAGCTCAAAATATTATAGCAGCATATCTTACTGGTAGTAGATTTATTGAGTTAAAGACAGTACAGATTATTGATGGAGAAAATCTTCCAGTGTTAAAGCCATGTATTAATGCTGAGGATGAATGCTATAACGTAGAGTGGTCTACAGAACTAACTGTAGAAGAAGCTTATGAGGAATATGTGAAAGCTTGGATTATATTGCATGTTTTAATGAAGGAACTTAACTTAAGCGTAGAAAGAGACTTTGTTTTTAACATGAGTGTAGGATATGATTTTGAGGGAATAAAATCAGATAAAATAGATTCCTACATAGAAAATTTGAAAAATTCACAAAATACAAAAATATGGAAGGAATCTATTCAAGTGTTGGAGAATAATATAGAAAAATTTTATAGATTTTCAATTGAAGATTTATATAAAATTTCATCAAGGGTGTGTAATTCAATTACGCTATCAACTCTACATGGATGTCCTCCACAAGAAATAGAAAGAATTGCTACTTATTTATTAAAAGAAAAACATCTTCATACCTTTGTAAAGATGAATCCTACATTGCTTGGTGAAGCGTTTGTAAGAAAAACTCTTAATAAAATGGGTTATGAATATATAAAACTAAATTCACATCATTTTAAAAATGATCTGCAATACGATGATGGAATAAAAATGATAAAAAAATTAAAAGATGTAGCTGAAATGGAAAATATGGAGATAGGAGTAAAACTTACCAATACTCTACCGGTAAGGATATTAAATGAAGAACTACCAGGAGAAGAGATGTACATGTCAGGTAGGTCCTTATATCCTTTATCTATTAATTTAGCAAGTAACCTTTCAGAGGAATTTGAAGGAAAATTATATATTTCATATTCTGGTGGAGCTGAATTCTTTAATGCAGATAAGATATTTGAAACAGGAATATGTCCAATAACTTTTGCTACTACAATATTAAAACCAGGTGGTTATGAAAGAATTAACCAGATAGCTAAAAAGGTAGAACCCCTTATTTCTAATAGAAAGTCAACAATTGATATGCAATTACTAAAAATACTAGCAAAGGAATCAATTGATGATAAGCATCACCTTAAGAAAGCAAGGGTAGTTAAAAGTAGAAAACTATATAAGGACTTACCTATATATGATTGTGCAATTGCACCTTGTAGTGAAGGCTGTCCCATTGAACAACAGATTCCAAAGTATATAGAACTTGTGGGAGAAGGAAAATACGATGAAGCTTTTGAAGTAATAGTTAGAGATAATGCAGCTCCAGCTATAACAGGGACCTTATGTAATCATAACTGTCAAAATAAATGTACTAGACTAGATTATGATAGTTCCTTAGAAATTAGAAGAATGAAAAAAATAGCCGTGGAAAATGCTGAAGACATATATACAAAGAATGTAAAGCCAAGACCAATAAAAAGTCATAAAAAGGTAGCTATCATAGGAGCTGGAGTCGCAGGTTTATCTACAGCGATGTATCTTAGAAGAAATGGTATTAGTGTAGAAGTGTTTGAAAAAAGAAATAAACCATATGGGATTATAAATTATGTAATTCCAAGTTTCAGGATAGATAGTTTAGCTTTAGAACAGGATTTTAAAATGGTAAAAAGCCATGGAGTCAAGATAAATTTTGATGTAGCTGAACAGGCTGATTTAAATGTTCTAAAGAAAAATTTTGATTATGTTGTCCTAGCAACTGGAGCTTGGAAGCCAGCATGTATTTCACTTAAAAAAGGTAATGATAGAGTCTTAAATGCTATTGAATTCTTAGAAGATTTTAAAGAAAACAGTGAGGATATAAAACTAGGAACCCATGTATGTGTTATTGGTGGAGGGGACGTAGCCATGGATGTATCTCGTGCTGCCAAAAGAGTTAATGGAGTTGAAAAGGTAACTATTATATATAGGAGAACTAAAGATTTAATGCCTGCTAGGAGAGAAGAAATTAAATTAGCTATTGAAGAAGGCATTGAATTTAAAGCGTTATTATCCCCTGTAGATTTAGAAGATAATATTCTTGTATGTGAAAGAATGATTTTAGGAGAACAAGATAAATCAGGTAGAAAAAGTCCAATTCCCCTAGGAAAATATGAAAATATCAATGCGACTACAGTTATAGCAGCTGTTGGAGAAAAAATAGATTCAGAATTATTTGAAAGTCTTGGTATAGATTTAAATTCTAAAGGACTTCCTAAAGTAAACAGTAAATGTGAAACTAATATATCTAACGTATATGTAGCTGGAGATGCTAAAAGTGGTCCAGGTACTATAGTAGAAGCATTGTCCCATGGAAAAATTATAACTAAGGACATTTTAAAAAAAGAAAATATTCCTTGTGATTTCCTTAGGGCTGAGGAAAATACTTGTGGATATGAACTTAAGAAATCTTATGAAAGAAAGGGTGTACTACTTGAAACAATACCTTCTAAGGAAGAGGCTATCAGATGTCTTAAATGCAATAGTATTTGTGAAATATGCGTAGATGTTTGTCCTAATAGAGCAAATGTGTTTATAGCTATTAAAGAAGGTCCTATAGTAGGTCATCAAATTATACATTTAGATGGTATGTGTAATGAATGCGGAAATTGTGGAGTGTTTTGTCCATATAAAGGCAATCCTTACAAAGATAAAACTACTATATTTTGGAGTGAGGAAGATTTTGAAAACAGTAGCAATTCAGGTTTCTGTGTAATAGATTCTATTAAAGGTATTTTTAAAGTTAGGGATGAAAAAGGTGAAATTTATAATTGGTGTATTGAAGAAAATAACTCAGAATCAATCTCCAAGGAAATGAAATCTATTATAGAAACTTGTGTAAACAGGTATAAATATATAATCTAGAAGTATTTAATTAAGGTTAAATTATTTAATCCATAGGGGGAGTGTGAATGCTACTAGTAGGTAATGGTATAGTTGTAACCAGAGATGATTTAAACACAATTATAGATGATGGATGTATAGTTATAGAAAAAGATAAAATTGTAGAAGTAGGAATTACAAAAAAATTAAAAGAAAAATATCTAGACTATAAATTCATTGATGCAAGAGGAAAATTAATAATGCCGGGTTTTATAAATACACATATGCATTATTACAGTACCTTTGCTAGAGGAATTGCTAATGATAGTCCTCCAGCAAAATGTTTTTTAGATATATTGAAGGGATTATGGTGGAGATTAGATAAAAAGTTAACTCTAGAGGATGTATACTATAGTGCAATAGTTCCAATGATAGATCAAATTAAAAATGGTGTAACAACTTCCTTTGATCATCATTCCAGTCCATATGGTTTAAGAGGGAGTTTATTTACTATTGCGGATGCAGCTAAGGAAGTAGGTATTAGAAGTAACCTGAGTTATGAAACCTCTGATAGAGATGGGGAGAACGTAGTAAAACAAAGTATTGAAGAAAATATTGAATTTATAAAGTATTGTAATAGAGAAAAGGATGATATGATAAAAGGATTATTTGGACTTCATGCATCCATGACTATTAGTGAAAATACCGTAGAGAGATGCCTAACAGCCATAGAGGGTTTAAATACAGGATTTCATGTACACTGTGCTGAGGGAGTTGAAGATGTACATGATTCTATGGAAAAGTATGGTGTAGGCGTAATTGAAAGATGGTATAAAAGAGGGGTTCTTTCTGATAAAACTATGGCTATTCATTGTGTACACATAACTGATGAGGAAATGGATATGCTGAAAGAAAAGAATTCCATAGTAGTTAATAATCCGCAATCTAATATGGGTAATGCAGTGGGAACATCACAAATCTTAAAAATGGCTAAAAAACAAATATTGTTGGGGTTGGGAACAGATGGATACACCTCTGATATTTTAGAGTCTTATAAAACTGGAAGTACTATTCAAAGGCATGAAGCTAAGGACTCAACAGTAGCTTGGGTAGAATTACCACAAATGCTTTTCAAAGGAAATAGAGTTATAACTGAAAGATTTATAGATAATTCCATAGGAATTATAAAAGAAGGTGCATTAGCTGACGTTATAATTGTTGACTATAATCCTCCAACACCTATATATAAAGATAATATAGATAGTCACATTCTATTTGGAATAAGTGGAAGACATGTTGAAACCACTATTGTAAATGGGAAGATTATAATGATGAATAGAAAACTAGTTAATTTAGATGAGGAAAGAATTAGGGCTAGAAGTAGAGAACTAGCAACTGAGGTTTGGAAGAGGTTTTAAAAAGGAGTGAAAAAGGGTGGACATTTTAAATGTTCTTACTGTTACTAAAGGAGAAAAAATATCTATAGTAGGAGCTGGAGGAAAGACCACTCTTATGTTTATCCTAGCAGAAGAGTTGAAAAGAAGAGGAAGAGTTCTTATAACAACAACAACTAAAATATATCTACCTAAAAGAAGTCAATACAATTGTTTAATTCTAAAGGACAGCTTTGGAGATCATATTGATGAAGAAAATAAGTATATTCTAAACGGAAATATAGTATATGTATACTGTGGAAATATAAGTAAAACAAAGGAACCAGATGGTGAAATTCATGTTTATGGTTCTAGTGTTAATGGAGAAAATAAAGTCATTGGAATTGATGATAAAAGTATTTCTAATATACTTAACAATTATGATTATATTTTAATAGAATCTGATGGAGCAAAAGAAAAAACTTTAAAAGCTTGGAAGGAAGATGAGCCAGTAGTAAGTAATTTTACTAGTACAACAATAGGAGTTTTAAGCGGAGAAGCCTTAAATTTAAAAATCCATGATGGAAATATTCATAGGATTGATGAGTTTTTAAAACTTATAAATAGAAGTGTAGGAGATAGTATAAATGAAGAAGATTTGCTGGCTTTAATATTTAAAAAAGAAGGATTATTTAAAAACTCCAAAGGTAGAAGAATTTTATTTATAAATAAGGTAGAAGAAGAGGACTTTAAGAAGTTAGAAAATCTAATAGAATATATAACAATAAAAAATAAAGAATTAAAGTTATTAGACGGAATACTTATTGGAAGTTTATTAAATAAAACATATAGGATTATATATGAAAAATCTAGAGAAAAGCTTTAAGGGGGATTCAATGTGGTAACTGGGATTGTTATGGCATCAGGCCGTAGTACTAGGATGGGAAGGTATAAATTACTATTAAAGTATAAGGGTAAATATCTAATAGAATATGTTTTAGATGCAGTAAATAAAAGTAATTTAGAAGATAAAATTGTAGTAACTGGCAACGAAACAATAGCAGAGTTAGCTCAGACTAGAGATTTAAAAGTAGTTAAAAACTCCCAGGCATATATGGGTCAAAGTCAATCTATAAAACTTGGGTTGAAAGCTGCATCTAAAATTTCTGGATATGCTTTTATTACAGGGGATCAACCTTTTTTAAATGAGAGTCTTATAAATAAACTTATCGAAGAATTTAAAAAAAATCAAGATAAGTTTATTGTACCAATTTATAAAGGTAGAAGAGGAAATCCTGTAATATTTCCATGGAAGTATCGAAATGAACTTTTAGCACTTAATGGAGATTTGGGCGGAAAAACCATTTTAAAAAACCATGAGGATAATATATTTTTTGTGGAAGTAGATGAAGAGTATTTTCTTTGGGATATTGATACAGAAAAGGATTATATAGAATTATTGCAATCAAATTATCATTAAGTAAGGGGACGATTTGGTGATAAATAATAGAATAATTGTAAGAGGTGGAGGCGATATTGCCTCAGGTACTATACAAAAACTTCATAGAAGTGGATTTAAAGTCCTAGTACTTGAGATAGAGATGCCTTCTAGTATTAGAAGAAATGTATCTTTTAGTGAGGCAGTATTTGATGGTGAAACAACAATTGAAGGTATGAAGGGTGTTCTTGTTAGAAACTATGATGAAATACTAGAAGCTTGGGATATGGGATATATTCCGGTAGCTGTTGATAGATATGGAAAGTTCATTGAAACAGTTAAACCTATTGCTGTAGTTGATGCAATTTTAGCGAAAAAAAATTTAGGTACCACTATAGATATGGCACCTATAACCATTGCATTAGGCCCTGGATTTAAAGCAGGTATAGATGTAAATGTAGTAGTAGAGACCATGAGAGGACATAGTTTGGGAAGATTAATATTTGATGGATATGCTTTAGACAATACAGGAGTACCAGGATATATATGTGGTTATGAAAAGGAAAGAGTAATTTATAGTTCTTATGAAGGAAAAATTAAGAATATAAGACAAATAGGAGATATAGTTAAAGCTAACGAAACTATAGCACTAATAGATGATTTAGAAGTAAAAGCTAAAATTGATGGAGTGCTAAGAGGCATTATTAGAGATAACACTTATGTTACAAAGGGGTTAAAAATTGCAGATGTAGATCCAAGGTATGATGAGATAAGTAATTGCAATACTATTTCCGATAAGTCAAGAACTATAGGTGGATCAGTTCTAGAAGGAATATTATATTTTCAATCTATTATACCCTTTTTATCTGTAGCAAAGTAAATAAAAGTTTCTAGTTTATTGGTGTTGCTAAATTTATTTAGTAATATCAATAAATTAGATTATAATACAGGTTAATTGTATTGAATTATATAGGTTTTTATTTGAATTAACTAATTAATTAGTTAGTAAGTATTTAAATTATTGAAATAATGGTTGATAAATAAAATATATTTATATTTAAAGGGGGATTTAATTATGTCAGAAATTACATGCCGAGAAGAAATACTGAAGTTAGCAAAAAACTATAAGGCTGATATGACAAGGTTTTTAAGAGACATGATAGCTATTCCTAGTGAAAGTTGTGATGAAAAGAGAGTAGTTTTAAGAATCAAAGAGGAAATGGATAAAGTAGGTTTTGACAAAGTAGAAATAGACAAGATGGGAAATATACTAGGTTATATAGGACATGGCAAGCATGTAATTGCTATGGATGCGCATATTGATACTGTTGGAATTGGAGATATAAATAATTGGACTAATGATCCATATGAGGGTTATGAAAATCATGAAGTTATTTATGGTAGAGGTGGTTCTGATCAAGAAGGTGGAATGGCTTCAATGGTTTATGCAGGTAAGATAATCAAAGATTTAAATTTAGAAGATGATTACACTCTAATAGTTACAGGTACTGTACAGGAAGAAGATTGTGATGGATTATGCTGGCAATATATTATAAATGAAGACAATATAAAACCAGAATTTGTAGTAATAACTGAACCAACTTCAACTAATATTTATAGAGGGCACAGAGGGAGAATGGAAATAAAAGTGACAACTCATGGAATTAGTTGTCATGGTTCAGCACCAGAAAGAGGAGATAATGCGATATTCAAAATGGGTCCTATTCTTAATGAATTAAAAGAGTTAAATAAAAGATTAATAGATGATCCATTCTTAGGAAAAGGAACTTTAACAGTTTCAGAAATATTCTTTTCATCACCTTCTAGATGTGCAGTAGCTGATGGTTGTACTGTTTCCATAGACAGAAGACTTACTAATGGGGAGACTTGGGAATACGCTTTAGATCAAATAAGAGAATTACCTTCAGTTAAAGATACTAAGGCTAAAGTAGAAATGTATACCTATGAAAGACCTGCCTATACAGGACTTATCTATCCAACAGAGTGCTATTTTCCAACTTGGGTTCTTGAAGAATCACATCCAGCTTGTAAAACTTTAATAGATTCTTATAAAGGGTTGTTTAAGGAAGATCCATTAGTAGATAAGTGGACATTTTCGACTAATGCAGTATCTATAATGGGAAGGTATGGTATACCTTGTGTTGGTTTTGGTCCAGGCCATGAAGATCAAGCTCATGCACCAAATGAATTAACCTGGAAAGATGAACTTGTAAAATGTGCAGCTATGTATGCTTTAATTCCAATTACCTACGTAAAAGAATACTGTAAGTAAGACTCCAAATCTATGATTTGGTTAGTCGCACTTACTCATTCGACGAAGGAGAAGGAGTTTCATTTAATACAACTCCAAATCTATGATTTAGTTAGTCGCACTTATTCATTCGACGAAGGAGAAGGATTTTTAGAGGTTAAGTCAATAAAACTGAGGTGAGATTATGGAAAAAGTTAAGGGATTAGTATGTTCTAAATGTAGTAAGAAAGTTGGAGAAGAAGTAATGTATCACTGCCCAGACTGTGGCATAGAAGGAACACTAGATGTAATTTATAATATGGACTTAGTTAAAAAGGAATTAACTAAGGAACATCTAAAGGAAAATGAAGATAAGAATATTTGGAGATATACTCCTATTCTTCCTCTGGAATCTAGAGAAGGTATAACACCTTTACAAATAGGAGGAACACCACTTTATAAAGCTAATAGATTAGAAAAGTTATTAAATATAAAGAATGTATATGTAAAGGATGAAGGTAGGAATCCTACAGCATCTTTTAAGGATAGAGCTACAGCTATTGGTGTGGCTAAAGCAATAGAGCTAAAAAAAGATATTATGTGTGCAGCATCTACAGGAAATGCAGCTTCTTCTCTTTCAGGATTTGCAGCTTGTATGGGAATAAAAAACTATATATTTGTTCCTAAAAACATTCCAGAGGCAAAACTAACACAACTTCTAGTATTTGGAAGTGATGTAATTTTAGTAGATGGTGATTATGATGTAGCATTTGGATTTTGTTTAGAAGCTGTGAATCATTTTGGTTGGTATAACAGAAGTTGTGCCATAAATCCTTACTTAGCAGAAGGGAAAAAAACTGCTGCTTTTGAAATATGCGAGCAGTTAAACTTTAAGGTGCCAGACAAAGTAATTATGTCTGTGGGGGATGGATGTTCCATATCTAGTGTATGGAAAGGGTTTAAGGAATTTTATGAACTAGGTTTAATAGATCGGCTTCCAACAATGGTATCAGTACAAGCAGAAGGAGCTAATCCAGTTAATAGAGCTTATAGAAATGGAATAAGAGCATTTAATTATATACCACCAGTAACTATTGCAGATAGTATATCTGTAGGAATTCCGAGAAATGGATATAAAGCTTTAAATGCTCTTGAGGAAAGCAATGGGATTGCTATTGATGTCAGTGATGAAGAAATTTTAAGTGCAATAACAACCTTAGCAAGGCAGACTGGAGTATTTGGGGAACCAGCAGGAGTAACTAGTTTTGCTGGACTTAAAAAATTAGTTGAATTAGACCAAATAAGAGAAGATGAAACGGTGATTATTGTAGTTTCTGGTAGTGGTCTTAAGGATATAAAATCAGCTCAACAGGCAGTTAATAAACCAGAATTAATAAAGCCGGATATGAATAAATTGATTGAATATTTAAAATGTTTGTCTTAAATGATAAGGAATTCCTTTATAAAGATTTTGAGGAGGATATAAAATGCATAAATTAATAGATTTAGAAGTTAATGAGGCACAAATTCTAAAAACAGCAGAGATTGCAAAAGAGAGAAATATAATTATTCCTACTATTGCTCAAATGAAGGATCCAAATAAGATACCAGAAGAGATTAAAAATAAACTTGCCGAAACTGGCCTTTGGGATATTGATCCAATCAACTTATTTAGAATATCTTGGTATAATCAGCCAATTAAAGGAGGCGGTTTATATAACACATTACCCAATTATATAGAAATACCACAAGAAATATCAGGAATTAAAGCCAGGATTTTTGCTATGTCAGGAAAATTTTTTCCTATAGGAGCTCATAAAGTTGGAGCAAGCTATGCTTGTCTTGTACCAAGACTTGTAACAGGACAATTTGATCCAAAGTTTCATGAAGCTGTTTGGCCATCAACTGGAAATTACTGCCGAGGCGGAGCTTATAACTCAACATTACTAGGGTGTAAATCAATTGCTATTCTTCCGGAAAATATGAGCAAAGAGCGTTTTAATTGGCTAAAGAGTATAGCTGGAGAAGTAATTGCAACTCCAGGATGTGAAAGTAATGTTAAAGAAATTTATGATAAGACTTGGGAACTCAGAAGAACTAGAGATAATGTTGTTATATTTAATCAATTTGGAGAACTTGGAAATCATCTTTGGCATTATGAAGTAACTGGTAATGCCATGGTTTCTATTATAGAACATGAAAAAGGTGATAATGGAAAAGTGGCTGGTATTTGCTTAACTTCAGGTTCAGCAGGTACTTTAGCAAGCGGGGATTTTATTAAAGATAAATATCCAGGTGCTAAGCTTGCTGTTGGGGAAGCCCTTCAATGTCCAACACTTTTAAATAATGGTTTTGGTGATCATAGAATTGAAGGTATAGGAGATAAGCATGTACCTTGGATTCACAATGTAAAAAATACAGATATGGTTATCGCAATAGATGACAATGATAGCTTAGCTATGTTTAGACTATTCAATGAACCGATTGGTCAACAATATTTAAGATCCATTGGAGTGTCAGAAGAAGTTATAGAAAAGCTTACATGGATAGGTATTTCTGGAGCAGCCAATATAATATCTGCAATAAAATTTGCAAAATACTATGAGCTTGATGAAAATGATATGGTATTAACTGTTCTTACAGACTCAGCAGAAATGTATCAGTCTAGACTTGAAGAAATGAGAAAAGATAGAGGGAATGAATATGAAGAAAAGGATGCTATAGTTGATTATAACAGAAGTATTATAGGTATAAGAACAGATTCTATGGAAGAACTAACTTATGCGGCTAAGAAGAGAATTCATAATTTGAAATATTATACATGGATAGAACAACAGCAATATGAATTAAATGAATTAAATGCTCAATGGTATGACTATGATAATTATTGGGGAAGACTTCATAAAATGGCACCAGAATTAGATAAATTAATAGAAAAATTTAATGAAAAAGTTAAAAACCTGTAAGAAATAAAAGTAAATTTTATAGCCTTGTAGTTAAGCATACATTATAATTAAAATATGCTAGGACCCTGAGTTTATACTATATTTGAGGGGTCCTATTTAGCTATATAATGTGATGGGTAATTTATACATTAGTAAATTATTGGGAGGAAATTTATGTATGAGTTTGTGCTAAACGGAAAAAAAATTTCATTTGAAGAAAATATGAACTTGCTTGAATACTTAAGGGAAGAAGCAAATTTAACATCAGTTAAAAACGGGTGTGGAGAAGGTGCTTGTGGAGCTTGTATGGTTTTAATAAATGGAGTTCAAGGAAGGGCTTGCATAAATACTCTTGAAAAAATTAATGGTAAAGAAGTACAAACTGTTGAGGGTTTATCAGAATTCGAAAAACAAGTATTTTCATGGTCTTTTTCAAAGGTTGGTGCAGTTCAGTGTGGATTTTGTATTCCAGGAATGGTAATTAGTGCTAAGGGATTATTTAATAGAAATTTAAATCCATCTAAAGATGAGATAAAAGCTGCTATTAAAGGAAATGTATGCAGATGCACAGGCTATGTAAAGATAATAGAAGCAATAGAATTATCAGCACAAATTTTTCGGCAGGGAAAACTAAATTTTGATTTAGAACGAAACGGTTCTATAGGAAAATCGTTAACAAGAATTGATGCTATGGATAAAATTTTGGGAACTGCTATATATGTTGATGATATGAAGATTGATGGGCTTGCATATGGTTCCGCATTAAGAACAAAATATCCAAGAGCACTGGTTAAAAAAATTAATATAGATAAAGCTCTAAACCATCCTAATGTTATAACCATATTAACAGCAAAGGATATACCTGGGAATAGATATATTGGACACATTTCAAAGGATTGGCCAGCTTTAATAGCAGTGGGAGAAGAAACTAGATACGTGGGAGATGCTATAGCACTAGTGGCTGCAAAATCAAAAAAGGCTTTAAAGGAAATTTTACAGCTTATAGAAGTAGAATATGAAGAGCTTGTACCACTAACGAAACCTGAAGTGGCTATGAGATATGATGCTCCAAGAATTCATCCTGAAGGAAATATATATAGAAGTGAAAGAGTTAGAAGAGGTAATATTGAGGATGCATTAAAAAACTCTAAATATGTAGTTACTAATTCTTATTCAACTCCATTCACAGAGCATGCTTTTTTGGAACCGGAAAGTGCTTTGGCAATGCCGGATGGAGATGGAGTGCTAGTTTATACTGGCTCCCAAGGAATTTATGATGAGCAAAGAGAAATATCAGAACTATTAGGGCTGCCTAAGAAAAAAATAAGGTGTATTAGTAAATATGTTGGAGGTGGCTTTGGTGGGAAAGAGGATATGAGTGTTCAACATCATGCAGCTTTACTAGCATATATTATAAAAATGCCAGTGAAGATTACTTTAAGTAGAAAAGAAAGCATAATGATTCACCCTAAAAGACATGCTATGGAGATTAAAGTAACTACAGCATGTGATGAAGAAGGAAAATTAACAGCTTTTATAGCTAATATAGTTGCCGATACTGGAGCATATGCATCTTTAGGAGGACCAGTATTACAAAGGGCATGTACCCATGCTGCAGGGCCATACAGATGTGATAATGTTGATATTACTGGAACCGCAGTTTATACTAATAATCCACCTGCAGGAGCTTTTAGAGGATTTGGAGTAACTCAATCTGTATTTGCAGGGGAATGTAATTTAAATCTTTTAGCTGAAAAGGTTGGCATATCAAGCTGGGAAATTAGATATAGAAATGCTGTAGAACCAGGAGATATACTAACTAATGGTCAGATAGCTGATTCAGGTACAGCAATTAAAGAAACGTTACTAGCTTTAAAAGATAAATATTATGACAATGAAATTGTAGGAATTGCTTGCTGTATGAAAAATAGTGGAATAGGTGTTGGACTTCCTGATATAGGTAGGTGTAACCTAGTCATAAAAGATGGAGTTATCAATGTAAGAACTAGTGCAGCTTGTATAGGGCAAGGCATAAGTACTATAATGACACAGATAATTTGTGAAATTACTGGATTATCACCCAATAAAGTTGCAATAGGTTTTCCTGATACCTTTGATTCACCTAATTCAGGAACAACTACAGCTTCAAGACAGACTTTGTTTACAGGAGAGGCTGTTAGGATTGCTACGATGAAGTTTATGGAAGAAGTGATGAAGCAATATAGTGAAGAAAATTTAATAAACCATACAAAAGAAAGTTGCATAGAACGTAGTATAATTAGAAAATGGCTCTTAAATAATACAGATAAGGTTTTGAATTTATTAAATGATAGAGAGTTTTATGGAGAATACAGGGGGAGAACAGACCCTATAAATTCTCCAAAGGAAAATCCTGTTAGTCATGTAGCCTATGGGTATGCAACACAACTTGCAATACTTGATAAAAATGGTAAACTTAAAGAGATAGTTGCTGCTCATGATGTGGGAAGAGCAATTAATCCTATAAACGTGGAAGGACAAATTGAGGGGGGAGTTGTTATGAGTTTAGGATATGCTTTAACAGAGGATTATCCACTTAATAATTGCATACCTATAGCTAAATTTGGAACTTTAGGTTTATTTAGAGCTCCAGCAGTTCCTAATATATTACCTATAATAATAGAAAAAAATACTAGTGATTTAGCCTATGGGGCAAAAGGAATAGGAGAAATAACATCTATCCCAACAGCGCCGGCAATTCAAGGAGCTTACTATATGCTAGATCATAAATTCCGAACTACTTTACCTCTAGAAGATACATTTTATAAGAAATAAGAAGAAAAAGAGTTCACTAGGTAGAAAGATTAAATTATAGTTTGAATATGATAATTTAATTAAGGAGGAATGTGATGAGTCAGATTAAAGCAATAAAAGGAAACATTATTTTTACCAAAAACTTTGGAGAATATGAAATAATCGAAAATGGGTATGTGGTACTAGTGAATAAGATAATAAATGGAGTATATGAAGTATTACCAGAAGAACTTAAAAATGCATCAGTAATAGATTATGGAGATAAATTAATTATTCCTGGTTTTGTTGATTTGCACCTTCATGGACCTCAATTTCCTAATTTAGGGTTAGGATTAGACAAGGAATTAATGCCATGGTTAGAGACATATACTTTTCCAGAGGAAGAAAAGTACTGGGATACAACCTATGCAAAAGATGTATACACTAGTTTAGTAAGAGAACTTTGGAAAAATGGAACTACTAGAAGTTGTATATTTGCTACAGTACATCTAGATTCAACAAAGCTCTTAATGGATATCTTAAACCATTCAGGACTCGGTGCTTATGTAGGAAAGGTAAATATGGATAGAAATTGTCCAGAATTTTTAAGAGAAGATTCAGTGAAATCTATTGAAGATACGGAAAACTTTATAAATGAATATGGGGATAAGTATGAACGTGTAAAACCAATTATAACTCCTAGATTTGTCCCAACTTGTACTACGAAATTATTAAGAGGATTAGGTGACTTAGCTGAAAAATATAAAATACCAGTACAGTCACACTTAAGTGAAAATAAAGATGAAATAGAATTTGTAAAATCCTTGCATCCAGAGTATGAAAATTATGCCAGTATTTATAAAGATGCAGGGCTTCTTGGTAATCAACCAACAATTATGGCTCACTGCGTATTACTTGAAGATGAAGAAATAGAAATGCTTAAGCAAAATAAAGTGTTTGTAGCTCATAGTCCAAATTCAAACTCCAATTTAGCAAGTGGTATAGCTCCAATTAGAAAATTTATAAATGAAGGAATACCAATTGGACTTGCTTCTGACATATCCGGAGGACATAGCTTGTCTATGTGCAACGTAATAGTAGACAGTGCACAAGCATCAAACATTAAATGGCTTGAAAGTGGTAAAAAAGAAGCACCACTAAATACAGCTGAATTGTTTTATTTAGCAACTAAGGGAAGTGGAAGTTTCTTTGGAAAGGTTGGTAGCTTTGAAAAAGGTTACGAGTTTGATGCATTAGTTATAGATGATAGTTCATTAAAAAGTTTCAAAAAACTATCAATACAAGAAAGATTACAAAAATTTATTTATACAGGAAATCCTAAAAATATCATTAAAAGGTATGTGGCTGGAAAAATTATAGATGAGCCATATAGGTAAATTAAAAACTATATACTTTTAGATGAAATTAGGGTTAAGTGAGAAAGAAGGTTAATCATGGAAAAAGATGTGGATAAGAGAATACTTAAAGCGGCACTTGAAGTAGTATCTAAGGAAAAAATTAGCGGTACTCGTATGCATATAATTGCTAAGGAGGCTAATATGAGCCAAGCTAACCTACACTATCACTTCTCTACTAAGAATGATATTATGGTAGCATTACTTAATAGCATACAAGAGGAGTTTTCTAAGGGTCGTAAGAACTATATAGATACTGAAGCTAAAACTGTTACTGAAAATATTCAAGGGTTCTTTGAACAGAAAAAAGATGATATTTTAATAAATAAAAAGATGGAATATGCCCAAATTGATTATTGGGTTCAAGGAACTGTAAATGAAGAGATAAGGACTATATTTCAAAATACCTTTAATATCTGGAGAAAGAGTATAGAAGAGACTTTTTCTAAAGAAGAACAAGAAGGAATTGATGATAAAACTATGAGAAATATTCCTTTTGTAATGGTATCCTTAATGCTAGGGGCTTCATTACAGTACTTAATCGACGAAGGAAAATTTGATTTAGATGATTATTTTCAAGTTGCAGAGGAGATGATATTAACGGCATGCAACAAAGCAAAATAAAATAATATCATTACAGTAAAATAAGTCTTCTATATATTTGATATAGAAGATTTTTTTAAAAGAATATATGTAATAAAATTGAATCAAATGAATAAATTGAATAAATTGAATAAATATATATGAATGGGGGTATAGCGTAAAAGTGTTGAAAATTTACAGTCCTAAAACTATAGAAGAAGTTAAAGAATATATGAAAGGTCATTCTAATTTTAAACTGTTAGCTGGGGGCACAGACTTAGTTCTAGACTTTAAAAGAAATAAAGTAAAGTGCGAATCCATAGTTTCCTTAGGAAAAATTTCAGAATTAAAAAGAATAGTAGATGATGAGGATGAAATATATATTGGGGCTATGGTGACTTTTAGTGATTTAATTGAAAATAATATTATAAATAATTACTGTAATTTACTTTTAAATTGTAGTATGTCTATGGGATCACCACAAATTAGAAATGTAGCCACTGTTGGAGGTAACATTTCTAATGGAGGATCAGCAGCTGATATAATACCTTGTATAATTAGTTTAGGAGGAATATTACTTATAGAATCTGAAGAAGCAATAAGAAGGGTAAGTTGTGAAGAATATTTTGAAAATTATAAAGAAGAGAGATTAAAAGAAAATGAAATATTAACTCATATTATTATACCTAAAACACAAAATATAAGTGGCTATTACAAGTTAGGTAAAAGAAATTCTTTAGCCATTTCAAGAGTAAGTGCTGCTGTAAATTTAGAAATAAAAAAAGATAGGATTTGTGCTATAAATATATGTCTTGGAGCAGTTGGAAGATATCCCTTTAGGGCTAAAGAGTTAGAAGAAAGGTCTTTGGGAAAAGATATTAAATGGCTATATTCTGAAGAAGCTTTAGAATATTTAGAAAGTATTGTGGAGAAAAGCATTGAGGGTAGGAAAACTATGCCTTTTAAAAGGGAGGCAATTAAAGGTGTATTTAAAAGAGCCTTAGATAACGCTTTACAGAAGTAGATATAATTTTAAATTATAGAAAAGAGGTATATTGTGGTAGAAGTAAATATAAAAATAAATGGAATTAAATATAAAAGAAATATAAATAGTATGATGAGACTAATAGATTTTATAAGGGACGAAATTAAGCTAAAAGGAACAAAGGAAGGGTGTGGAGAAGGAGAGTGTGGTGCTTGCACTGTTATTCTAGATGGTAAAACTGTGAATTCTTGCCTTTTACTAGCGGCAACTTTAGATGGTTGTGAAATAATTACTATAGAAGGTATTAGTAATGATGGAATACATCCCATTCAAGAAGCTTTTATGGAGGTAGGAGCAGTTCAATGCGGATATTGTACTCCAGGAATGATACTAAGTGCTAAAGCTATACTAGATAAAAACATAGATGCAACTGAAGAGGAAATAAGGGAAAGTATTTCAGGGAATCTTTGCAGGTGTACAGGTTATGACAAAATAGTTCAAGGTATAATTTTAGCTCAAAGCAAGTTGAAAAATAATTAGAGGAGAGGTTGCAATGGAGTCTGTTGGAAGAGGACTTATAAGGCCAGATGTATACAATAAAGTACTAGGTAAATCAATTTATCCTGACGATTTAGAATTTGAAGGTATGTTATATGCTGGAGTAAAAAGAAGTACAATCCCCTATGGAAAAGTTAAATATATAAATATGGAAGAAATAAGAGCTATGGAAAATGTGGAAATGGTCATAGATTATACTATGATACCAGGAGCTATAAGTCATGGTGTTGTATTTAAGGATATTCCTACTCTTGTGAAAGATATAATTAAAAGAGTAGGGGATCCCATAATTATAATAGTTGCTAAAAATAAAGAAGCTTTAAAAGACGCTTTAAATAATGTGAAAATAGAGTATGAAGAGTTTAAGGGCATTTTTAATATTGAGGATGCTTTAAAAGAAGATGCTCCAATTTTAGGTGAAGGAAGTAATTTACTTTATGATTTAAAGATAAAAAAAGGGAATATTGATGATGGATTTGAGGAAGCTAAATATATAGTAGAGAACTGGTATAATACTCCTATGGTAGAACATGCTTTTCTACAGCCTGAGGCATCTGTAAGCAGAGTTGATGAAGAGGGAGTGGTAGAAGTATATGTTGCAACTCAATATCCACATTATGATAGAGAAGAGGTAGCTAGATGCTTAAATATTGAGGAAGAAAAGGTTAGAATTAGAAATATGACTATTGGTGGAGCCTTTGGAGGTAGAGAAGATATTAATCCACAATGTCACGCGGCAATTGCAGCTTATTTGACTCAAAAACCAGTTAAGGTAGTTTATGATAGAGAAGAATCTACTATATCCCATAGTAAAAGGCACCCTATGAAAATTTTCTTGAAAACAGGGGCGAGAGAAGATGGTAAACTTTGTGGGTTAAAAGCTAGAATCTATGGAGATACTGGTGCATATGCTTCATGGGGTATGAATGTATTAAGAAAGGCTGCAGTACATGCTACCGGTCCATATAATATACACAATGTAGATATACGAGCCATGGCTGTATATACCAATAATCCATATAGTGGGGCAATGAGAGGATTTGGGGCAACACAATGTCCTATTGCTACAGAAAGTCAGATGGATATGTTAGCTGAAAAGATTGGGATTCACCCACTAAAATTTAGATATATAAATGCTTTAAAAGTAGGAGATAAAACTGCTACAGGTCAAGTGTTAAAATCAAGTGTAGGTCTTAAAAAATGTATAGAAAAGATTGCAGACCTTGATGGAGTAGAAATTTAAAAGAAGGTGTGAAATTAATATGAAGAACCGTGGTGTAGGGTATGCTACTATATTTTATGGTACTGGATATGGGAATGGGTTTCCTGATGAATCAAGAGCAACGGCAGAACTTAGGGAAGATGGTGAAATTGTAGTATATGTGGAAGTTTCAGATGTAGGTTCTGGTGGTATAAGTGTGATGTGGCAAATTGCTACAGAAACATTAAAAATAGATAAAAATCTAATTAAAGTAATGTATGATAACACTAGTTTTGTAAAAGATAGTGGTACTGCAGCAGCAAGTAGACAAACTTACAATACAGGAAATGCTGTATATGATGCTTGTAAAAAACTTAGAAGTAATTTAAATAAAGGTTTAAGTAGATTAAATGATAACTATATTAATAAAGAAGAAATAAAGTTCCTTTATAAGCAGATGAAAGAAAAGGGAATTCCAATAAAGACAGAAGGTTATTTTAAAGCAGAAACTTCACAAATTGATATGGAAACTGGTGAAGGTAATCCTTATTGGCCTTATACCTTTGGAGCACAGAAAGTTACTATTGAAGTAGATGATGAAACTGGTAAGGTTGACATAATTGAAGTTATAGTTGTAAATGATGCAGGAAAAATAATAAATCCAACTTCGGCAGAGGGTCAGGCACAAGGTGGAGTTGCTATGGGAATAGGTTATGCACTTATGGAAGAAATAGAAATAGAAAAAGGTTCTATAAAAAATAGAAATTTTTCAAATTATATAATACCAACCAGTAAAGATGTACCACATATAGATACTTATTTTGTGGAGGAATTTGAAGAATCAGGTCCTTATGGAGCTAAAGGAATAGGAGAGCCCGTAATGATACCGACAGCTCCAGCTATATTAAATGCCATATATGATGCAGTAGGAGTTAGAATGTATAGCATACCTGTAACATGTGATAAGTTATTATTAACGTTAAAAGAAAAAAAAGGTCAAGTTTATAATTGATTTAATAAGAAAGTATCCATTGTTTTTTATAATGGATACTTTCTGTTTACAACTGTAGTTTTATGATGTATACTAATGTATATACAGCACTAGCGGGAGGATAAAAAATGAAAACAAATCTAAAAAAGATGGTAATTAGTTCATTATTAATAGCTATGTCTATTATAATACCAGTAATATTTGGGCCTTTTCTTAAGGTATATATACCACCATTCACTGCAACCTTGGCATCACACGTACCTATGTTTATTGCTATGTTCTTAGGACCTTTTGAGGCTGCAGTAGTTGGAATTGGTTCAGTGATAGGTTTTTTATTTGCTATAGGAGATCCAATTGTGGCAATGAGAGCATCATCTCATATAGTGGTAGGTTATATTGGAGCTAAAATGATTATGAAAAAAATGTCTTATGGTAAAGTTGTAGCTTTTACAGCACCAATACATGGAATTTTTGAAGGATTAGTAGTACTTATATTTACAGGTAATATAGTATTATCAATTGTTGTAACAGGAATAGGAACTATAATTCATCACGTTGTAGATGGTTTAATTTCTCTTCCAATTATTAGAATAATACAAAAAGGATTAGGAATTAATTTATCTACTATAGGTGAAAAAAAGAAAGAAGAGCCTGAAGATGTAGCGGTATAACACATTTCTTATAGTTTTTTTATGAAAGTTATATTCTTTAGAATAAATTTGATTAGCGATATAGTATAAAGTCCCTATAAATATTAAATATTAAATAAAAACCTTTAGATAATAATAGTATCTAGAGGTTTTTATTTCTTTCTCGATTAGGTATAATGTCCATAGGAAAGGTTTTATAAATAGAAAATATTATAAAAACAAATTAAATAATTAAACATAGTTAAGAATAGAGGATGATACATATGAATTTAATAACACTTGAAAATATATATAAGAGTTATAGTGAAAAACCATTATTAACAGATGTGAAACTAACCATAACATCAGAAGATAAAGTTGGAATAATTGGTGTAAATGGAGCTGGAAAGTCTACATTATTAAAAATAATTGCAGGAATAGAACAAGAGGATTCTGGTGTAATTACAAAGATGAATGGACTGAATATATCTTATTTACCTCAACATATTGAGTTTAATCCAGAGCATAGGATTATTGATCATGTTTTTAATGGTGCTGGGGAAATAATGGAAGTACTAAGAGAGTATGAACATGTATTAGAAGAACTAAAAATCAATAGTGATAACTCAAAGCTGCAACAACAGTTATTTAAGCTTACTAGTAAAATTGACGCATTAGGAGGTTGGCAAATAGAAAGTGAGGCAAAAGCATTACTAACAAAGTTAGGTATAACGGATTTTGATGCTAAAATGGGAAAGCTTTCTGGAGGGCAAAGAAAGAGAGTAGGGCTTTGTAATGTTCTAATAACTCCTTGTGATCTTTTAATATTGGATGAACCTACTAACCACATGGATAATGAAATAATTGATTATATGGAGGAGCTATTACAGAAAAGAAAAGGTGGGGTTATAATGATAACCCACGACAGATACTTCTTAGATAGAATTACTAATAGGATCTTTGAACTAGATAGGGGAGAGCTTTATTCTTATCAAGGAAATTATTCTGTATTTTTAGAGAAAAAAGCAGAGAGAATGCAGCTTATGGAGGCTCTTGAAAGTAAAAGACAGAATCTTTACAGAAAAGAGTTAGCTTGGATAAAAAGAGGAGCTAAAGCTAGATCTACTAAGCAAAAGGCAAGAATTGATAGGTTTGAAGAGTTAAAAGAAACATCCTACAAGATAGATGAAGATAGAATGGATTTAAATACAGCTGGTTCAAGGTTAGGAAAGAAGATATTAGAGCTTTATAATATAAGCAAGGACTTTGGAGACAAAGTAATTATAAAGGATTTTAGTCATATCTTTACAAAGGAAGAACGGATAGGAGTTATTGGAAACAATGGTATGGGAAAAACTACTTTATTAAATATTATAAGTGGAAAATTAAACCCAGATAAGGGGCAAGTCATACAGGGTGAAACTGTTAAGATAGGATATTTTACTCAAGAAAATATAGAATTAGATGGAACTATGAGAGTTATCGAGTATATTAAAGAAATAGCTGAGTATATAACTACAAATGATGGAAGTAAAATTACTGCTTCTCAAATGTTAGAGAACTTTTTATTTGATGGAACCATGCAGCATAGTTTTATATCTAAATTGTCTGGTGGAGAGAAGAGAAGATTATATCTTCTAAGAATACTAATGGAAGCACCTAATGTATTGTTTTTAGATGAGCCAACCAATGACTTAGATATTCAGACTTTAACAATTCTAGAAGACTATTTGGATAGATTTAATGGTACGGTAATAGCCATATCCCACGATAGATACTTCCTAGATAGAATTGCCAATAGAATTTTTAGCTTTGAAGGACAAGGAAAGATTTTAGAGCTTGTAGGAAATTATAGTGATTATAAAGAGTATAGGGATATAAAGGCTGAAGAAGAAGTTGCTACATCAAGTACTAACAAAGAAAAGAAGTATGATGAAAATAAAAATCGTAAAGAAAAGTCAACTAAATTAAAATTTACATTTAAAGAGCAGAAAGAATTTGATACCATAGATGATGAAATTGAAAAAAAAGAGGAAGCTATTGCCTCAGTAGAGACAGAGATAAACCAGTGTGGAAGTGATTTTGTAAAGCTACAACAGTTATTGGAAGATCAAAATAGATTAAAAGATGAATTGAATTTTTTATTAGAAAGATGGGAATATCTAAATGAAATTTTTGAAGAGATGGAAACCCAGAAACAAAATAAGTAAATCCTAGGTTTAATCATGGATATAACTTTTAGGAGAAGAATATGATAGAAAATAATATGAGAATATCTGTTAGAAATTTAATAGAATTTATTTATAGACAAGGGGATATTGATGATAGAATAGGGGGTATTGCATCAGCTCAAGAGGGTACTAGACTTCATAAAGTCATACAAAAGGAACTTAAAGAGCAATGTGATGAATCTGAAGAGAAGACTTATATTAATGAGATGTATTTATCAAAAGAGTTATGCTATAAGGAAATAAATATTATTTTAGAAGGGAGAGCCGACGGTGTTATTATTAGTTCACAGGAAGGTAGTAACACTAGAGTTAAAATAATAGAGATAAAGACTACTATGAAGGATTTACTTACCCTTGAAGAAAATGAGAACTTTCTTCACTGGGCCCAAGGAAAACTATATGGGCATATCTATTGTGAAGAAGAAAACCTAAGTGAAATAGATATAGATCTTATATATTGTCACAGAGAAAGTTTGCATACAAAGACTTTTTCAAAAACTTTTTTAAGGGAAGAACTAAAGGGATTTTTCAATGAAGTGATGGGCAGATATACAAGGTGGATTCATCTTCAAAGTAGTTGGATAGAAATAAGAAACAACTCTATTGAGAAGTTAGATTTTCCTTTTAAAAATTATAGGAAGGGTCAAAGGGAACTAGCTGTAAATATATATAGAACTATTAAGGAGAAAAAAGATATTTACATCGAAGCGCCTACAGGGACAGGAAAGACTATTTCAACAATTTTTCCTGCAATAAAGTCTTTCACTATAAATAATTCAGCTAAGCTTATATATCTTACAGCGAAGAATATTACTAAGGGAGTGGCTGAAAATACCTTAGACATATTAAGAGACTCTGGTATGAGGCTTAGAACATTAACCATTACTGCAAAGGATAAGATTTGTTTTCTTGAGGAAAGAATATGTAATGGCGATGCATGTGAATATGCAAAGGGACATTTTGATCGAGTTAATGACGCCCTATTAGCTATGATAGAAAACAATGAAGTTTTTAATCAACAGATTATTGAGGAGTATAGTAGGCAATTTAAGGTATGTCCTTTTGAACTTTCCTTAGATTTAATTGCTTGGTGTGATTTTATAATAGGTGATTATAACTATTTCTTTGATCCTAAAGCTATGATAAAGAGAATGGCCTTTGATGATACACCATATATGTTTCTTATTGATGAGGCACATAATTTAGTAGACCGTGGAAGAGAAATGTATTCTGCTGAGATAAAAGAAAGAGATTTGAAAGAATTAAAAAAAGAATTTAAATATAAAAATAAAAAACTAATAGGTATAATAAATAAAATAATTAAGCTGCTAAAGGAATATACAATAGGTGAAAAGGGCAATATAATAATAGGTGAAGGACCCGGAGAAATGCTAGTTCTTTTCAGGCTTTTTGCAACAGAAGGTGAAAATTACTTGAAAGAACACAATGGTGAAACTATAGATGATATATTTTTAAATGTATATTTTTCCTTCTTAGATTTTATTAGAATTGGAGAGTTATTTTCAGAGGATTTTGTACTATACTGTAATAATGAAGATATGGATATCCGGATAAAAATATTCTGTTTAAACCCAAGCAATGTAATAAAACAGTGTATAAAAGGTAATATAAGTAATATATTTTTTTCAGCCACTTTGTCTCCAATGAATTATTTTAAAAATCTACTAGGTGGAGATGATAAAAGTTACAGCATAAAACTTCAGTCTCCCTTTCCACCAGAAAATAGAAATTTGATTCTAAAATATGACATTGATACTAGATACAAGTACAGAGATAAGAGTTATTACCCAATCTGTAAATATATTAATGAAACTCTAAATAATCATGAAGGAAACTTTTTAGTATTTTTTCCTTCCTATGAATATATGACAAAAGTATATGAAGTTTACTGTAAGAATTTTAGTGGACATAATATATACTTACAAGAAAGTGTTATGACAGAGGAAGAAAGAGGAGAATTTTTAGAAAGATTTTCTTTAATGGATGAAGATAAAAATAGCAAGGAGAGAACTATTGGTTTTGTAGTTCTAGGAGGGGTATTTTCAGAAGGAATAGATTTAATTGGGGATAGACTTAAGGGAGCAATTATAGTGGGAGTTGGATTGCCTAAAATATCCTTTGAAAGAAAATTAATAGAAGAATATTTTAACGAAATAGGGGAACCAGGATTTCACTATGCGTATACATTTCCAGGGATGAATAAAGTTATACAGGCTATGGGAAGAGTTATTAGAACTGAAGAAGATAAGGGTACCATAATGCTTTTAGATAAGAGGTATAGAAGTGAAATATATCAAAAGTTAATGCCTATAAAATAAGACTTTAATATATATTAAAACATATTAAATAAGGGTATTAAATCCAGAATTAACTCTAGATTCAATACCCTTGTTATTTTAATATTAATAGTTTTTAGCTAATAATTGGAAGTAGCTTTGAGGATGTGCACATACAGGACATGCCTTAGGTGCTTTTTCTCCTTCATAGATGAATCCGCAGTTAGCACACTGCCATACCACTTTTTCTTCTTTTTCAAATACTTTTCCATCTTCAATGTTTTTTAATAAAGCTAAATATCTTTCTTCATGTTCTTTTTCAATTTTAGCTACACCTTCAAATAAGTTTGCAATTTTATCAAAGCCTTCTTCTCTAGCTTCTTTTGCAAAAGTAGCATACATATCAGTCCACTCATAGTTTTCACCAGCAGCTGCATCTTTAAGATTTTCTATAGTATCACCTATGCCATCATGAAGAAGTTTGAACCATATTTTTGCATGTTCTTTTTCATTATTTGCTGTTTCAGTAAAAAGAGCGGCAATTTGCTCATATCCTTCTTTTTTAGCCTTTGAAGCATAAAAAGTATATTTATTTCTAGCTTGAGATTCTCCTGCGAATGCTGTTGCTAAATTAGCTTCTGTTTTAGTTCCTTTTAGATTTCCCATCTTTATTCCCCACTTTCTTATTCTATAACATTACCATTAAAAGTAAGTTATTATTTAATAATTATTATTATCTAACAATTTAAATATAGTGTACCACATAAAAAATGGATTGTAAATAATTATAAATAAATATTAACATTTATTTATAATTTCCGTAATATTTATACTTGTATATTAGGTTTATGAAATTATAAAAAAGAAATTAATAATAGTTAAATGGTACAACCTTAATGAAAACTTCATACTATATAGAGAAGCTATATGTATAGCTTAATAAAATTATAGATTTATAAGTTTTATAGTCATTGATAGAAAACAATATCTAAAGAATAAAGGGTTATTTTGTAATTTGAAATTATAGTTATTAAAATAGGATCATATAGTGTAATTATTAATAACTAATAATTTATGTCAATTAACCTTGGAGTACGGATAGTAGATATAATAGGAGTGAGTTTATGAATAATGATATAGATATAAAAACAAAGGAAGAAGTTACAGATATACCATCAGTTGTAAATTCAAATTTTGAAGTAAATCAAAATGCTTTAACTATGATTAAAAGTGTATGTCCAGAATCTGCAACAGTAGGAACAATATTAACCTTTACTGTAATTCTTACTAACAATTCTTCGGAGCCATTAAATAATATTGTATTTAGTGATATTTTAGATAGTAATTTAACTTTAGTTCCAAATTCAATATATGTGAATGAAGTATTACAGCCAGAAGGAACAACTTTAAATAATCTATCTATTCCATCACTACAAGTAACTACTCCAAGAGCTTTTAATACTGTAAGATTCTCAGCTAGGGTTACTGGTACTGGAATAGCAGCTTCAAACCGAGCTACTGCAACCTATTTAATTGGAACTCAAACAACAATTAGAACAGCAGTATCCAATATTATTAATGTAGAGATTAGTTCGCATTGCATATCAGTAGCCAAATCAGTAAATTTATGCCAAGCTATGATTACAGATACTCTTCGTTATACAATTACTATTATTAATAGAGGAAATGTAGAGATTACTAATCTTATACTAGTTGATAAATTGGATAAAAGATTAGAGTTAGTTCCAGGCAGCGTGAGGATAAATGGTGGTGAACAACTTCAAGGGAGAGTGGATATTTGTAGGTTAATTCTACCCAATCTTCCAGCACCTACTGATATGCAGACTATGACTACTCTTACAGTAACTTTTGATGCCATTATAAGAGATGCTAGAGTTAATTCCAATTCTTCAATTATATGCTGTGAAGAAAAAAATAAGACCTTCACAGTTTGTAACCATGCTATGATAGCATATGGATTTGTGGGAGAAGTAGCAGGTGTGTTAAAAACTAATAAGGTTGCTACAGTAATAACAATTCCAAGACCTTGTTTAACAGCAGTTAAATCAGTTTCAGATGAATGTGCTAGAGTAGGAGACACATTGACTTATACAATTATTTTAAATAATACAGGCAATGTACCTCTTACAGGAATACTTTTATCTGATATAGTTCCAGCTAGTTTAACTGTAAATCCGTTAACAATAGAAATTAATGGAGTACCAGTACCAGGGGCAACAGCTGATACTCTAAGAAAATTATTAATACCAGATATGGTAGTACCTCCAATTGGAACATTGGAACCAGTTGTTGTAACCTTTGAGGCTACAGTTGGAGCAATTGACTATAATTCTATATTCAATAAAAGACCATGTATTCAGAATATGGCTGCAGTAACCTATCACTATGTAGGAAGTAGATTCCCTATGACAACAAATACTAATACCGTAAGTACTAGAATAATAGATAATCCGTCCCAATATGATGTGTTTCTTCCTATCAATCTATCACCTTGTGATCCATTGATAGCTACAGTATCACAGGTAACTCCAACAGTTATATCAATCTCACCTTCAAGTGAAAAATACAACATTATAATTAATGTGTTATATTCAATAGTAATAAACTATAGAAGTGTAGATGGAAAATTAATAGAGATAACTAGATATTATAAAGTGGCAATTCCTGACCCAGATTATACTGTGAATACGAGTGTTACTGTAAGTTCAATAGGAAGTCCTATAATTATAAAAGGGCATTTAATCAATGTTAAGTTAAGATTTAATATAACAAACTAAAATTTAGAAACTATAAAACTAAAGCTGAAGGTAATTTAACAAATAAATTGTATTAGAGTGTGTCATAGCAATGCTATGCACACTCTTTTACTATATACTAAAACTTTTAGACAATATTATAAAAGTTTTAATGTAACTTTAGGGTGAAAGAAGAATTTTACTATTAAAATAATTAGTTATATAAAGTAGAAGTATGTATAAATAAGTGCATATACATACAAATAAAGTATCATGCAAAAGGTCATTGTTATTTTCTAGGATAAAAAGGCGAAGAAAAATAAATGAAATAAATGTAAAAAAGTGGTAATATTGATTTGTGATAAGGAATTTTAATATGTAAGTTTTAAGGAGAAGGAAAGAATTTTTTTACATATTATCCTATGAAAGGAGGCGAAGTTTATAGTGGAAAATATGAAAAGTAACAAGGATATTATTAAATCAATAAAGTTCAACAAAATAGATGATAGTAAAGAAAGTTTACAATTAGCAGAACAAAGTAGGTTTAGTGAAACAATTAATGAAAATAGCAAAAGGAAAATATATCTTTCATCGCCTCATATGGGTGAGGAAGAAATTAAGTACGTACTTGAGGCTTTTGATACTAATTGGATAGCACCAATGGGGCCTAATGTAGAGAATTTTGAGAATGAGGTAGCAAACTATGTAAAAGTAAAAAGAGGTTTGGCACTAAGCTGTGGAACTTCAGCAATTCATATGGCACTGAAGCTATTAGATGTAAAAAATGATGATTTAGTTTTTTGTTCATCATTAACCTTTGTGGCAAGTTGTAACCCAATAATATATGAAAGAGCTGTTCCAGTATTTATTGATTCAGAACCTGAAAGTTTTAATATGTCTCCCAAAGCATTAAAAAGAGCCTTTGAATATTATAAAGAAAAAAATATGAAGCCTAAAGTGGTAATTGTAGTTCATTTATATGGTCAAAGTGCAGATATGGATGAAATAATTGAAATTTGCAACTCTTATAATGTGCCTATTGTAGAAGATGCTGCAGAATCATTAGGTGCAACTTATAAGGGTAAGCAAACTGGAACCATGGGTGAATTTGGAGTATTCTCTTTTAATGGAAATAAAATAATAACTACTTCTGCTGGTGGAATGCTTGTATCAAATAATATGAATGCCATAGAAAAAGCAAGATTTTGGGCCACTCAAGCTAGAGATAAGGCTAGATATTATCAACATTCAGAGCTTGGATATAACTATAGAATGAGTAATATTTTAGCGGGAATTGGTAGAGGTCAACTTAAAATATTGAATCAACGAATAGCTAAGAAAAAAAGTATTTTTGAATTTTATGATAGAAATTTTAGGAATATTCCATGGATTCATATGGAAGAAATTTGTGACTATGGAACATCAAATTATTGGCTTAGTGTGATGACTTTATCTAAAGGATGCAAAATTAAACCTATAGATATAATAAAAGCCTTAGAAAAAGAAAATATAGAAGCAAGACATATTTGGAAGCCTATTCACCTTCAACCTTATTATAAAGAATTTAATTTTTTTAGTCATAATGATGTAGGTATAAGTGTATGTGAAGATATATTTGAAAGAGGAATTTGTCTTCCATCAGATACAAAAATGACAATTGAAGATCAACAAAGAGTAATAGATGTTATAAAAGGATTATTTAAATAAAGTTTGGAATTATAGGTAACTTATATTTGATTAATATAAAATTAAAATTATAAATTTATATTTAAAAAGACAGAGATAAAATTTAAGAAAGTTCGAGGAGAATATGTTTATAAAAAGAATATTTGATGTTGCTATTTCAATATTAGGACTTATTATTTTATTACCTATGTTAATTATTATAGCACTGATAATAAAGATTAAATTAGGAAAACCTATTTTTTTTATACAAGAGAGAGTAGGAAAAAGGAATAAGATTTTTAAAATGATTAAGTTTAGAACAATGAAAGATATAAAGGATGAAAATGGGAAGGTATTACCAGATGAAAAGAGGCATACAACAATAGGAAAAACACTGAGAGCATTAAGCCTTGATGAAATACCAGAGCTTATAAATGTTATAAAAGGAGATATGAGTTTAGTAGGACCAAGACCTCTTTTAAAAGAGTATTTAAGTTTATACTCACAAGAGCAGTTAAGAAGGCATCAGGTTCTACCAGGAATTACGGGGTGGGCACAGATTAATGGTAGAAATGCTATATCATGGACAGATAAATTTAAATTAGATATATGGTACGTGTGTAACTGGTCCCTACTTTTAGATTTGAAAATTTTATTTTTGACCATATATAAAGTTATTAAAAAAGATGGAATAAACCAAGATGATAATATTACCATGGAATACTTTAATGGAAGCAATTAAAGGAGGATGAAATTTATGGATGAAAAATTGATAAATTTTGATGAAATAGTATATTTACTAAAGAAAAAAATTTGGATTTTAATGTTAATTACTGGAGCTATATCATGTTTAGGTGGTTATAAAGCTTCATTAATGACTACAAGTTATCAAGCTACGGCGAAAATTTACGTTGGTAGAGGAAATAATCTAATGGACTATTATTCTCAGAATGAAATTCAATATTACAATGAATTTATGAATACCTTTAATGAAATAATTAGAGTAGATGATTTTTTAAATGAAACATTGAAAAAATATAAAATTAACAAGTCGTCTTGGGAAGTGAAAAATTCATTAGGTTTTTCTGCATCAGAGAATACACCTATATTTACAGTAACATATAATACAAGTGATATGGAGGGAGCAGAACAGGTACTAACAGCTATATGTGAAGAGTTTAATGAGCAAGCAAAAACTATAATTCCAGATGCTAAGCCGAGAATTATAGATAGTACTAAAGTATATCCCATAGTACCAAATAAAAAGAAGCTAATGCTTATGTACTTCGGAGTGGGTGTAATATTTTCTTTGGGATTAATATTTTTTATAGATTATCTTGATGACACTATTAAGAGTAACTCTAGATTAGAAAAAGTTTTACCAGTACCAGTATTAGGAAATATACCTAAGCATGAAAAAGGATTTAAGGGAGGAAGAGAATAATGTTTATATACAATAAAATGCCACATTCTATATCTGCTGAATCCTATAAATCCATACGCACAAGTTTAAAATATTCATCTGTTGATAAAACAATAAAGACCATTGTAATAACTAGTTCAGTACCAGGAGAGGGAAAATCAACAATTGCTGGTAATTTAGCACTTTGTTTAAGTGAAAGTGGAAATAAAGTTTTAATTATAGATTGTGATCTTAGAAGACCATCTTTACATAAAAAATTTAGGATTTCTAATTTAAAGGGAATTACGGATTGTTTAATTGATAAAGATAATTTAAAAGAATCTATACAAGAATTTACTTCTGACCTATCAGTAATATCATCAGGTACTATTCCTCCTAATCCTGCAGAAATTTTAGGTTCGAAAACTTTTGAAAGATTTTTAAAAAATATAGGAAGTATCTATGACTATATAATATTAGATACTCCACCGTTACTAGCTGTTACTGATGCCAGCATTCTTGCAGGTAAAGCAGATGCAACAATTATAGTGGTGAAGTACGGCAAAACTAGAGAAAAAGATATTAACTTAGCATATAAAGAATTAAAAAAGGTAAATGCAAATGTAGTTGGAAGTATACTGAATAGTTGCGACATGAAGAGAACAGATTCTTATTATAAATATTATCCTAAAGAAAAAAAGAGTTTTTTTAGTAAAAAATCAAGAAAAAGAAATTATGAAAAATATAAAGCAAAAAAAGTTAATGCTTAAAATGTCAAATTAAACATATTAATCTTTGACTTTAAAAATCAATTGTCATGGATTTGTTTTATTAAATGTGAAAAAGAGGAAGTTGCTATGAAAAAAGTTATCATTATAGGAGCAGGAGGAGTTGGAAGAGAAGTTGCATTAATAATAAATCAAATTAATAATTTTAAACCAACTTGGAATATAATTGGATTCCTAGATGATAATCCAAGAAATTTAGGGAAAACTTTAAACGGACATAGAATTATAGGAAATGTTGAGTTATTAAATTACATTAGTAAAGACATATATGTTGTTGTAGCTATATCAAACTATAGAGTAAAGAAAGAAATAGTTTCAAAATTAGGGGGAAAATTTAAATTTGCAACTTTAATTCATCCAAGGGTATCCATACATGATTTTATGACTGTAGGAGATGGAACAATAATATATGAAGGAGCAATTTTAACAACAGATATTAAAATCGGAGAACATGTAATAATAAGTCCTAAATGTGGTATTGGTCATGATTCTATTATAAAAGATTATGTATCCTTGTTATGGAACGTAAATGTTTCAGGAGGAGATATTATTGAAGAAGGAGTACTTATGGGATCCTGCTCTACGGTAATTCAAAATTTAAAAATAGGAAAGGGAGCAATAATAGGAGCTGGCTCTGTAGTAGTAAAGGATATCCCAGCTTATAGTACTGCTGTAGGAGTTCCTGCAAGGGTCATAAGGGAAGAGGAAGTTTATGAAAAAGATATTATATATAACAACAGTAAGTAGAACAATTAATGCATTTTTAATTCCACATATAGAAATGTTAATAGATAAAGGATATGTTGTTGATTGCGCATGCTTTATAGATAAGCCTATAGACAAGAGATTAATATCTAAAGGAGTTAAAGTATACAATGTACCATTTTGTAGAAAACCTTTAAGTTTAAGAAATTTAAAAGCTTTTTGGAGATTAAGATTTATACAAAAGAAAAATAAATATGATGTTGTCCATGTTCATACACCTATAGCAGCATTATACGGAAGAATATTAAAACTTTGGTTTTCTAAAATAAAAATTATATACACAGCTCACGGTTATCACTTTTATAAAGGTGCGCCTAAGATAGCATGGTGTATGTTTTATCCTATGGAAAAGCTTATGGCTAAATTTACAGATGTAATAATAAATATTAATAATGAAGACTATGAACTAACTAAAAATAAGTTAAAACCTAAAATGTGTTACTTTGTTAATGGAGTAGGTATAGATATAGAGGATATTAGAAGGACTGAACTAAAAGCAGAAGAGCTTAATATACAGGAGCTCTCTTTTGATAAAGATGATTTTATAATACTTATGATAGCAGAATTAAATCATAATAAAAACCAACTTCAGCTTATAAAGGCATTGGAACTTATAAAGGATAAGTATCCAAAGATTAAGGCAATTAGTGTAGGAGAAGGAAATAGGTTAAAAGAATTAAAAGAGGAATTAGTAAAAAGGGGAATAGAAAAAAATATAAGTTTTTTAGGTTATAGAGAAAACATAAATGAGCTTATAAAAATTTCAGATATAGGGATACTACTCTCCTATAGAGAAGGGTTGCCTAAAAGTGTAATGGAATTTATGGCACATGGAAAAAAAGTTATAGGTACTAATATAAGAGGAATAAGAGATCTTATAGAAAATGAAAGTATAGGTAAGCTAGTAGAAGTGGGAGATTATGAAGCTACTGCAAGGGCTATAGAGGAATATTATTTAGAAGGAGATAGAAGCTTTAATACACCTAAGGAAATAGAAAAATATGAATTAAATAATGTAATAAGTGAGTTGGAGTATATATATGATACTTTAGATTTACAAGACTACTATTTGCCTGAAAAAAATGTGAATATATAAAGCATAACTTTTACTAGATTTTAATAAGTAGCAATGAAAATATATATTGAAGGGATGTAAAAATATGAAAAGATGTCTTCATATATTACCAATGAATAAGCTAAGTGGAGCTGAAAAAATGGTACTGCTAATTTGTAAGAATTTAACTAATTATCAGTCGATAGTCCTATGTGGGGGGGACAAGCTTAAAAAAAGTTTCCAGGATAATAATATAAATAGTTATTCCTTAAGTTTTTCTAAGAAGCATATTTTAAAAAATATAAAGTATCTTAAAAATATTATAAGGGATAATGATATAAAAATAGTCCATGCTCATGATAATAATGCTTCAATACATGCTTATTTAGTAAAGAGTATATATGGAGTGGATATAAGGGTAATATCTCATATTCATAGTTGCTATCCATGGATAAATAGTAATGGATTAAAAAGTAGTATTGATAAGTTATTAAGGCCCCAATATGATTACAATATTACTTGTGGTAAGGTTGTGTATGATTTTTATAAAGAAAATACAAACTATCTTAATAAGGAAAAAATATCTATATTATCTAATGCTATGGATGTAGAAGAAATAATAAATTTTAAAAGTAATAAAAGGGAGTGGATAGCTACAAAATATAATATTCCACAGCATGTAAAAGTAATAGGATTTGTAGGAAGAATAGATGAAGAGAAGGGACTTATTCCTTTTATAAAAGAATTTAATAATTATAAGGAAAACTTTAAAGATACAAAGATTCTTATCATTGGAAGTGGATCACAAGAAGAAGAAATTAGGGCTATGGCAAAGAAATTAGAATTGGAAGAGTTTTTTGTATTTACAGGATTCCAAGAAAATGTATATGATTTTTTCCCTATCATAGATGTGTTTTTTCTACCTTCACTATACGAAGGCCTTCCAATGGTAATACTGGAATCTATGGCATTTGGAGTACCTGTTGTAGCTATGGATGTAGGAAGTATAAGTGAAGTTATAAACTCTTATAGAGGAAGGCTTATAAAGCCAGGAGATTATAGAAGCTTTATGGAGGAATTAAGAAATTTGAAAGAGGATAAACAATTAAGAATTAATCTTGGAAATAATGGACGTGAATTTATAAAAGCAAACTATAATATAAAAAATTACTGCAAGGAAATTGAAAAAGTCTATGATAGTATTAGTAAGTGATTTATTTGAAAATAAAAGCAGATATAGAAAAAGCATGATTTAGGATGGAGGATATTAATGAAACCAATTTTAACAGTTTTTACGCCAACTTATAATAGAAAAGAACTCATATATAAGTGTTATGAAAGTTTGAGAAGACAGACAAATAAAAATTTTAAATGGTTGGTAATAGATGATGGATCAACAGATGATACTAAAGAGCTGATTATAAATTGGAAAGAGGAAGCAGATTTTCTAATAGATTATATATATAAAAAAAATGGTGGTATGCATAGTGCTCATAATACTGCCTATGAAAATATTGATACAGAACTAAATATATGTATAGATTCAGATGATTATATGACAGATGATGGAGTTGAAAAAATTCTAAAGGCTTGGGATGAAAGAAAGGCAGAAAATATAGCGGGAATTGCAGCTCTTGATTTATATGAAACTGGTGAGATAATAGGAACAAAGTTTCCAGAAGGATTAAGGGAAGCTACTTTATTTGATATATACCATAAATATGGTATTAAAGGAGATAAAAAACTTATATATAGGACTGAGCTTACAAAAAAATATCCATATCCTGAATTTGAAGATGAGAAATATGTGGGACTAGCTTATAAGTGTCATAAACTAGATGAAAAGTACAAACTAGCTTTGGTTAATGAACCTGTTTGTATTGTAGAATACATGGAAGATGGGTCTACTAAGAATATGCTTAGACAATACAGAAATAATCCTAAGGGATGGTGCTTTTATAGGATAGAAAACTTAAAGATACCTAATACATCTTTAATATACAAATTTAAAGAATGTATTCATTATGTTTCTAGTAGTTTAATTGTAAAGGATAAGAATTTTTTTAGTAAGGTTCCATACAAAGGAATTATGTTAGCAGCTATTCCACTGGGATATATTTTATATAGTTATATAATCTTTAGAACTAGAGATATAAGAAACTTATAGAAAGGAGAAAAAGATGGGAATATATTATGCTACCTTAGCTTCAACTTTTATATTATCATTGCTTGCTAGAATGGCTAATGATAAAAAGTACAAGATTATAGCTATCTTTTGGATTTCTCTTGTAGTTTCGGTTTTAGTATTATTTTCAGGGCTAAGGTCTGGTATTGGAGATACAGGTATGTATAAGCACACCTATGGTCTTTTAGTAGAAAATCCTAATTTTTCTAAAGCTAATGGCGACTATGGTTTTGTCCTATTAAATTTAATTTTAATTCAATTTTCCAATAATCCACAAACTATAGTATTTGTAGTAGCTCTAATAACTCAACTATGTAATGTCTATGTATTAAACAAGTACAGGAGTTATATAGAACTAGAAATATTTATGTATATAGCAGCAGGTTATTTTACAGTTACCATGAATGGAATGAGACAGTGTTTAGCAGCAGCTCTTTTATTTCTATGCGTAAAGTTTATTATAGATAGTAGCTTTAAAAAATACTTATTAAGTGTACTTATAATTTCAACTATTCATCAATCAGCTCTATTTATGATTCCAATATATTTTATAGCAAGATTAAAACCTTGGTCAAAGAAAATATACATGATAATTGGAATTGCTGTATTAGGACTTCTTTTTTATGAGGTGCTAAGCGGTTACTTGTTTAAGATTATAGAAAATACTAATTATGGGTATTATTCAGATTTTGACGAAGGAGGATCAAGTATAATGAGAACCTTTGTAAACATGGTTCCAATTATATTTGCATATTTAAAAAGAAATGAATTAAAAGAAAAGTGGCCACAGAGTAATATATTTGTTAATATGGCTCTTTTAAATTGCATATTTGTAGCCTTTGGTATGTCAAATTGGATATTTAATAGATTTTCATTATATTTACAATTGTACAACTTTATACTATTGCCATATATAATACAGAATTGTCTAGAGGGTAAGCAAAGACGAACAATATATTTAGCATTCATAGTGTGTTATCTAATATTCTTTTATAGAGAGCAAGTAATAGGACTTAATATGGAATATAAGAGCATTTTAGATATAAAATCTATTTTCTATTATACTCCCAATCATAGATAAAAAGTAAGGAGGAGAGATGAGAAGTGAAAAGAAATAAGGTGCTTCATATTGTAGGTGGAATGGACGTGGGTGGTACCGAAACTATGCTTATGAATTTATATAGAAAGGTTTATAAGGAGATTCAATTTGACTTTGTTTCTTATTACCATAAGGAAGGCTATTATGATGAAGAAATTAGAAAATTAGGTGGAAGAATAATAAAGTTAGATCCTCCAAGTGAAGTAGGTGTTATAAAATCCGTAATAAATTTAATGAAAATCATAAAGAATGAAGATGAGTATAGTGCTGTTCATGCGCATACTTTATTTAATTGTGGAGTGGGAGTATTGGCTGCAAAACTGGCTGGAGTAAAGGTAAGAATATCTCATGCCCATACTACTAAGGATTGTAGTAAAAGTCTAATAAAAAGATTATACACTTCCATAATGAAGGGATTAATAAAGGGTTTTTCCACAAACTTTTTGTCATGTAGCGATGCAGCAGGTGAGTATTTATTTGGATACAGTACACTTAAAGATGATAGATACTGTAAATTACCTAATTATATTGATTATGAAAGATTTATTAATAATGAAGGTGCTAGCTATATAAGAAAAAAATTAGGAATTAACAATGATGATATTTTAATTGGTAATGTAGGAAGGTTTATTCATGCAAAAAATCATAATTTTCTAATTAATTTAATGTCAAACTTAGTGAGAATAAATCCTAAATTTAAATGTATTTTAATTGGTGACGGAGACTTAAGGGGTCTTATAGAAGAAAAAATTAAAAAATTAAACTTAGAGAATAACATACATCTGTTAGGTATTAGAGATGATGTGAATAACATTCTTAAGGAAATAGATTTATTTATATTACCATCTACCTATGAGGGATTAGGCCTTGTACTTTTAGAGGCACAAGCTTCAGGAGTACCATGTTTAACATCTACGGCTATTCAGCCGGAAGCAGATTTACATCTAGGTCTACTTAGAAGATTAAATCTTGAAGCAGGTATAGAAATTTGGAGTAATACAGTAATGAAAATGTTAGAACAATCCAATGTTGATAAAATGTTAATAAAAAGAACATTTGAGTTTCAAGGATATAGAATTGAGGATATTAAAGGTAAGCTATATAAATTATATGGAATAGAATTAGAAGGGAATAACTATGAAGAATGTGCTAATAGCATCCTTTGATATGGAAGTTGGGGGAGTAGAGAGAAGTCTTATAAATATGTTAGAAAGCTTTGATTATAACAATTATAATGTAGATTTGATGTTATATAGACATAAAGGAGATTTTATGAAGTTATTAAGGGGAAAATTTAACATTTTAGATGAGATAGAAGAATACACCGCCTTTCGAAAATCCATATTAGAGATATTTAAAGATAAAAAAATTGGTTTAGGATTAGCACGTATTAAAGCTAGAACGGATGCTTCTAAATATGCTAAGAAAAATAGTTTAGAGGAATCTGGACATGTACAGATGCAGAGGATGTGGCAATTTTCATTGAAATATTTACCTTGTTTAAATAAAGAGTATGATGTAGCTATAAGCTACCTATGGCCACATTATTTTGTAGCTAATAAGGTGAAGGCTAAAAAAAAGATAGCCTGGATTCATACGGATTATTCCTGTATTGATACTGATGTTATAGAGGATATAGAGCTTTGGAATAAATTTGATTCTATAGTAGCTGTATCGGAAGAATGTAAAAATTCCTTTTTAAAGAAATATAACAAACTAAAAAATAAGATGGTGGTAATGGAGAATATTGTATCTACAGAGTTTATAAGATTCATGGCTGAAGAAGAAGTGGAAGATGATATAAGTAAAGGAAAAGGCTTTAAGCTTTTATCAGTAGCTAGATTGTCAATGGCAAAGGGAATAGATAATGGAGTTAGAGCTTTAAGAATATTGCATGATAAAGGGTTTACAGATATAAAGTGGTATGTAGTTGGTTATGGGGGAGATGAGGGTATGATAAGGAGGTTAATAAAAGAGAATCATCTTGAGAAAGATTTTATAATACTAGGAAAAAAAATCAATCCCTATCCCTATATGAAAGGTTGTGATTTATATGTACAGCCATCAAGGTATGAAGGACGAGCTGTAACTGTTACTGAGGCTCAAATACTAGGAAAGGCTGTAATCATTACTAACTATCCTACGGCTAAAAGTCAGTTAAGAGATGGATTTGATGGATTAATATGTGATCAATCAGTAGAAGGAATAGCTGCTGGAATAGAAAATATTTACAGTAATAGACATTTAAAAAAGGAAATAGAAGAGTGTTGTAGAAAGAGTAACTATGATAATATGGAAGAATTAGGAAATATGTATAAGCTATTTTAAGAAAGGGAGAAGATATGGAACCGCTAGTAAGTATAATAGTTCCTATTTACAAGGTTGAAAAATATATAAGAAGGTGTGTAGAGAGTATTTTAAATCAAAGTTATAAAAACATTGAGATAATCCTTGTAGATGACGGTTCACCAGATAATTGTGGAAGGATTATAGAAACATATGAGGATAGTAGAATAATAGTTCTTCATAAGGATAATGGAGGTTTATCTGATGCAAGAAATTATGGAATGAAATACATTACCGGTGAATATACTTTATTTGTAGATAGTGATGATTGGATAGATTTATCAATGGTTGAAACTTTGGTTGACATTGCAGAAGAATACAAAGCTCAGGTGGTTCAAGTCGGATTTTATTATGCTTATAAAGGATATCTTTTATATGATGATAGATATTATAAAGAGAGTGATGACTTAGTTTTGTTAAATAATAAAGAATTGATGAAAGAGCTAGTTATCAATGAAAGGATAAAAAATTTTGCCTGGGGTAAGCTTTATAGAACTGATATTATAAAGGACATACCCTTTAAAAAAGGGGTTTTGTTTGAAGATATATTTTGGGCACATTTAGTCATGGAAAAGGTAAACAAATATGTTATATGCCATAAGCCACTTTGCTATTACCTTCAAAGAAGTAATAGCATTGTAGCTGTCTATAGTGTGAGAAATTTAGATATGGTAAGAGGGTTAGAAGAAAGACATAGGTATATAAAGGAAAACTACAAAGAACTTGTTAACGAATCTTATAGGAATTTATTTAATGGAATAACAACTCAATATGATCTTTTAAATAAGAATAAGGAGTTTGACGAGAATTATAAATATAGAAGAATGCTTAGAAATTCTATTAAAAACAGATATGATGAATTTGAAAAGGCACTGAAGGATGATAAGAATCTATATAAGAGATTAAAGGCATTTAGAAAAAGTGATTTTATTTATAAAGGATATATGCTTTGGTATAGGGTAACCTTAAGGTTGACTCATAAATATTCACAACATTTAAAGAGGATAAATGTTTAGCATAAAGGAGTTCAATATGAAGAACGTAGGAAAAAAAATAAAGGAAAATGCATATAACTTAGCTTTGAAGTTTTTTAGCTGTCTTCCTATAAAGTTGAACAAGGTGTTTATATATAGTTATTATGGAAGTCAGTATGGTGATAATCCTAAGTATATATCAGAATTTTTAGTTAATAGGTATCCTGCAGATGTTTTTGACGTAGTTTGGGCATTTAATAATCCAAAGGAAAGGGAACAGCTTAGTGGAATAAGAAAAGTTAGGACCATGTCCCTAAAGTATTTTTATGAGATGTGTACGTCAAAGGTGATAGTTACAAATTTTAGAACTACAGAATTCTTTAAAAAGAGAAAAGAACAGTATTACATTCAAACCTGGCATAGCTCTTTAAGATTAAAGAAGATTGAAGGGGATGTTGGAGATTCCTTAAAAAAAGACTACATAGATATGGCGAAGAAGGATTCTAAAAAAATGGATTTGCTTCTATCAGGATGTAAATATAGTACGGATATATTTAAAAGAGCCTTTTGGTATGATGGAGAAATAATGGAAGGTGGAACTCCAAGAAATGATATGTTAATTGGAGAAAATAAAGAGCTAAAAAAAGAAATTAAGAAAAATCTAGGAATAGATGAAAAGATAAAGGTTGTATTATATGCACCTACCTTTAGAAATAGCGAAGGTGTTGAGGTCTATAATTTAAACTTTGAAAAAATAATAGAATCCTTAAAGGAAAAGTTTTCAGGGGATTGGGTTTTCTTAGTTAAGCTTCATCCACACATGATAAATAAATCTAAGGAGATAATTAAAGGCAAAAGAGTAAGGGATGTTACTACTTACGATGACATTCAGGAATTACTACTTATAGCAGATGTACTTATATCTGATTATTCCTCCTTGATCTTTGATTTTGAAATCACAAAGAGACCTTGTTTCTTATATGTGCCTGATTTAGAGGAATATAAGAGTAAAGAAAGAAGATTATACTTTGATATAGATGACTTACCCTTTGTAATTGCTAATAGTAATGAGGAATTAGAGGAAAACATATTAAAGTTTAATCAAGATATATATATAGAAAATATTTCAAACTTTGACAGAGATATTAGTAGCTTTGAAGATGGACAATCTTCAAAAAGAGTAGCCAAGAAAATTTATGAGGTTTGTCATGGAAAGGAGAGTTCAGATGAAAAAGAAGTATAAAGTAGGATATACAACAGGTGTATTTGATATGCTCCATGTTGGTCATTTAAATATATTAAAAAGAGCAAAAGAACAATGTGAATATCTAATTGTTGGGGTCAGCACAGATAAACTTGTTTTGAAGTATAAGAATAAAACACCTGTAATACCATTTGAAGAAAGATTAGAAATGGTAGAAGCTCTACAATGTGTAGATCAGGTTGTGCCACAGATAAACAGAGATAAATTTGAAGCCTGGGAACAATATAAATTTAATGCAATGTTCGTTGGAGATGATTGGAAGGGAAATCCACTATTTATGGAGGTTGAGAAAATGCTTAATAAAGAAGGGGTTGATGTTGTATATTTTCCTTATACAAAAAATACCTCATCTACTATATTGAGAGAAAAATTAAATGTTATATAAAGAGGTAAGTTGTATGAAACCTGATATAAGTATTATTATCCCAATATATAAGGTGGAAGAATATCTTCCAAGGTGTATAGATAGTATCTTAGCACAAACTTTTACTAATTTTGAAGTTATATTAGTAAATGATGGTTCACCTGATGGAAGTGGAAAGATATGTGATGAATATGCAGAAAGGGATAGTAGGATAAAAGTTGTTCACAAAGAAAATGGAGGGTTAAGTTCTGCAAGAAATGCTGGAATATCAATATCAAGCGGGAAGTATATAGGATTTGTAGATTCTGATGATTATATTAATAAAGATATGTATTCTAAGCTTTATGAATTATGTGAAAGGACAAATTCTCAAATCGGGATTTGTAATTTTAAAAGAGAAGTAAATGTGGAATTACAAGATGTAGATGATGAATTAATTATAAAAGAACTAGATAATCAAGCTGCAATGAAGGAATTATTTAGAGGTGTACTTTATAGATTTTCAGCATGCAATAAGCTTTTCCACAGTAGTTGCTTTAACGGTGTTAAATTTCCAGAAGGCAGAATTCATGAGGATTTAGCTACTACTTATAAACTATTTAGTAATTCAAGAAAGAGTGTATATACAAATTATCCAGGATACGTTTATGTAAAAAGGGAAAATAGTATCTTAACTGATAAATATAATTCCAAGAGGTTACAAGCATTTTTGACTTGGGAAGAGATTTTAAAGTTTATGATGGAAAAGTATCTTGAGTTAAAGGAAGAATATATTGCATGTTTTGCATATTGGTCTATAGACAATATCATATATATTTCCAGAGATATAGAGAGCGCTAATAGAAGTAAGTATATTAAGGAAATTATTCTTTTGTTGAAGAAATATTATAAAGATATAATGATTAATCACAAATTGTCCCTTAAGTGTAAAGTAAGAGTGAATATGGTAATTGCAACTAATATAAATTGGATAATTCAAATGTAAGGGAGATAAAATGAGTAAATATTTAATTATCAATGCAGATGACTTTGGAGTTAATAAATCTGTTAATGAAGCTATAGTTGAATTACTAGATAATAAGTGTATATCATCGACAAGCTTAATGCCTAATACTAATTATTATGATGATGTAGCTTCATGGAGTAAAAATAGAAAAGATGTTGGTGTACATTTAACTTTTGTTAATGATGATACATTAATTAAGCATAGGAGTTTATCAAAGGAAAAAATGTTAGAAGATGAAAATGGATATTTATATGAAGATGTAAGTAAATTTAGAACAAAGTGCTCTAATGATAAGGTTATAAAAGAAGTAAAATTGCAAATTAAAAAAATGATGGATGATGGTATAAATATTAGTCATGTGGATTCACATAGATATGCGATACAGCCAACTGTTAATCCAGGGTTATTTATAAGGTTATGTAATGTATGTAATAAGTATGGGAAACTACCACTTAGGTGGGCGAGAAATGGTGGATATTTTGCTGGACAGGAAATTAGAAATTTATGTGATTCAGATAGAGCAGCAAAGTTCTTTTCTGCAATAGGTGACTTATATTCAATACCAATGCCTGATTATGTATTTATATTTCCCTATAGAAATAAATTTATAAGTTATAATTCTAAAAAAGAGGCTTTTTTAGAATTATTAAAAAATCTTCCTGATGGAATAAGTGAAGTTCATATACATCCTTCTATTGAGTCAGATGAAATAAAAAAAATTAACTGTACTTGGAAAGAACGAATATGTGAATATAGATTAATGCAAGATGTAGAGGTAATAAATTTTATTAATGATAAAAATATAGAAATGATTAGTTATAGTGATATTTCTAAATTTTCCAACAAAACAAATAAGTGCAAAGCACTTTATAGTATTTTTTATTATGGAGGAAAGTACCTTTTAAAGAAGTTAAAGATGTACTTTAGTATTAAAATATGATGGATAATGTTAACTCACCAATTATAAGTGTAATTATTCCAATATACAATGTCGAAGAATTTTTACCAAAGTGTATAGACTCAGTTTTAAATCAAACTTTAAAAAATGTTGAAATAATTTTAGTTGATGATGGTTCTACCGATAATTCTAGTATTATTTGTGATGAGTATGCATTGCTTGACAATAGGATAACGGTTATTCATAAGAAAAATGAAGGCCTTTCAGCTTCAAGAAATATTGGTATAGATGTTGCAAAAGGTAATTATCTTGCTTTTGTAGATTCAGATGATTGGATTGAAGAATCAATGTTTGAAATTATGTATAATACCATAGTAACAAATGATGCTGATATGGTTGTGTGTAATTATTATGAAGATTATGGAATGAAAAGTTATATTCCTAAAGTAGCAAAAGCGTATTATTCTGAAAAAAAGTGTTTTAATAATGTTCAAGCATTAGAACAACTTTATAAAATAAATTGGATTTTTAGCCTTTCTTGGAATAAGTTATATAGAAAGCGTTTATTTGGTAGTTTTAGATATAAAGAAAAAGTATGCTTTGAGGATGAATTTATTATACACAATTTACTTTTTAAGTGTAATAAAGTTATATATTTACCACAGTATTTTTATCATTATTATCAAAGAGAGGGAAGTATATTACATTCAAAGTTTAATGTAAGTAGATTAGATCAAATAGAAGCTATAAGACAACAAATACTTTTTTATAGAAGTAAGAAATTAATTGATTTATCGCATATGGCTGAAAAAAAGTATGGAGATGTTTTAATATGGTCATATTTTGTAGCTAAAAAGCAAATAGAAAATGTAGATTATGAGCTGAGAAAATTAAGAAAGAAGTTTATTAAAATTTATGGATACATTTTATTTAATCCATTATTCAGTAAAAAAAATAAAATTATGTTGGGGGTATTTTTAATAATGCCTAATATCTACGAGAGAATTACTAGAATCATATAAGTCATTCATGGAGGGGTAGGTATGAAAAAATCTATTTTGTTTGTTATAGACTCTTTGCACTGCGCAGGAGCTGAAAAAAGCATTACAACATTACTAAATTTATTAGATTATTCTAAGTATGAGGTAGACTTACAACTTTTAGGCTATGGTGGAGCTTTAGAGGGTATATTACGTAAGGAAGTTAATTTATTACCACCGTTGGAGTATACAAGATTTACTAATTTAAGCATTAAAAAAGCAATTTTTAAATCAGTAACAAATTTTAAAATTGGAATGTTGAAATCTAGAGTTTCATTTTCATATAAACTTAGAACAGCAAGTTTTAGCAATACTGAAAAGGCAAGGATATTTTGGCAATGTGCTTCAAAAGCAATACAAAGCTCTAAAAAGTACTATGATATTGCTATTAGCTATGCTCAAGGAGTTCCAACATTTTATGTGGCTGATAAGGTAAAGGCTAATAAAAAGTATACCTGGGTTAATGTTAGTTATAAACTACAAGGGATTGAACATGATTTTCAAAAAAAGTACTATGATATCTTTGACAATATAGTTGCAGTTTCTGAATCTACTAGGGAGATATTTTCAGAAAATTATCCTGAGTATAAAAATAAAATAAAAGTTATTTTAGATATAAATGACTATTCCATAATTAAAAGAATGGCTGCATCAGGTGAGAGTTTTGAAGATGAATTTAAAGGCTTAAGAATATTAACTATTGGCAGACTTGCTTATCAAAAGGGGTATGATATAGCAGTTGAAGCTTGCAGAATGTTAAAAGATAAAAATATAGATTTCAGATGGTATGTGCTTGGGACGGGCTACCAAGAAGAAGAGATAAAGACATGGATTAAAGATATGAAGTTACAAGAAAACTTTATATTACTAGGGGTAAAGTCAAATCCATATCCTTTTATTAGAGATTGTGATATATATGTTCAAACTTCAAAATTTGAGGGGTTTGGGTTAGCAATAGCCGAAGCTAGAATGCTTAATAAGCCAGTAGTAACGACTAGATTTGATGCTGTATATAACCAAATGGTTCATAGAAAAAATGGATTAGTTGTAGATATGAATTCACAAGGGATTTATGATGGGATTCTGCAAATAATTAATGATGATGAACTTAGAAATAGTATTATAGATCATGTTAAAGCTGAAAAGAAAGGTAATATAGAGGAATTAGATAAATTTTATAATTTGATAGAAGGTAAATAGATTAGGGGTTAAGTATGATACGAATAATATTTATGATTATTAATATGAACATAGGTGGTACAGAAAAAGCGCTGCTATCAATGATAAGAGAAATGGATAGAACTAAATGGGATATTACTATTCTTATGTTAGAGGAATATGGTGGATTTTTAAATGAAATACCAGATTGGGTTAGTGTTAAGTATGTAGATGAATATAAAAGTTTAAAATCATATTTTAATGAGTCATCTTTATCTGTGTTAAAGAAAAATGTAACAGAACATAAATATTTAGAGAGTATCATTATTCCTATATTATATTTCATCACTAAAATCACTGGGAATCTTAGCTACTATTATAAGTATATCTTTAAAAATGTAAAAGCGTTAGATAATAACTATGATATTGCAGTAGCTTATGCAGGACCTATGGACTTTATAACATATTTTGTAGCAAATAAAATAAAGTCAGAAAAAAAAGTACAATGGATACACTTTGATATAGAAAAAAAATATTTTAATAAAAAATTAGCATCTAAGCTATATAAAAGTTTTGACAGGATTTTTGTGGTATCCAAAGATGGGCTAGGTAAATTTATAAAGAGTTTTCCTAAGGTAGAGGATAAGACCCAAGTATTTTATAATATTTTAGATCATAAGAAGATTAATAGTTTGGCTGATAATGGAGAATCTTTTAAAGATGATTTTCACGGGATTAGGATTCTTACAGTAGGAAGATTAAGCAAAGAAAAAGGACAAGATTTAACTATACCTGTTTTAGCAAGATTAAAAAGTGAAGGGTATAAAGTACGTTGGTATTGTGTTGGAGAAGGTGGAGCTAGAAGTGAGTATGAGACAATCATAAATAAATTTAAAATTGAAAAAGACTATGTACTATTAGGAGCAAGATTAAATCCTTATCCATATATGAAAGATTGTGATATATACGTACAATCATCAAGACATGAAGGATACTGTATAACTTTAGCTGAAGCTAGGTGCTTTAATAATCCAATTATAACAACTAATTTTACTGGAGCCACTGAGCAAATAATTAATGAAGAAAATGGGATTATAGTTAGTGAAGATGCTGATTCCATTTATGTAGGGATTAAAAAGCTATTAGACAATAATGACTTATATGAGGCAATTAGAAACAACCTTAGTAGTAAAATTATAAATACAACAGCAGAAATTGAAAAAATTAGTAGAGTAATTATGAACTGAAAAATGACAGAAGGATAGGAGTAATGCCAGTGAAAAAAGTTCTATTTATGTTAAGCAGTATGAATATTGGTGGAGTTGAAAAGTCCTTACTTTCACTATTATCAGCTATACCAAAGGATAAATATAGTATTACCATCTTACTCCTTGAGAAAAAAGGAGGTTTTCTAGAATATCTTCCACAGTGGGGAAAAGTCGAAGAAACTAATTGGTTTCAAGATATAAAACCAATTCTTATGGATTCACCTTATGAGACTATAAAAAGTTATATTAAGAAGAGAAAGTATCATAAAATTCTTGGATTTTCTTATTCATATTTTAAGAGTAAAAAATCAAATGATAGATATATATATTATAAAAACATACTAAAGAGCATTCCAATGAATATGAAAGAATATGATGTAGCAATAGCCTATGCAGGTCCAACTGAGATAATAGATGCTTATATAACACATAAGGTTAAAGCAAAACTAAAAATCTCCTGGGTACATTTTGATATTTCACATCATGCGATAAATAAAAAATTATATACAAAGTTATATGAAAGATTTAATAAGATATTTGTAGTATCTAAGAATGCAGAGAGAATATTAAATAAGCAGTTTCCATTTACATCTACTAAATCTCAGGTATTTAACAATTTAGTTTCACATGAATTAATTAAAGACATGGCTCAAGAAAAAATAGATTTTGACAATGATTTTAAGGGTATAAGAATTTTGACTGTAGGAAGATTGTCTAAAGAAAAGGGGCAAGATTTAGCAATAAAAGTATTAGATAAATTGAAAAAACAAGGATATAAAGTTAAATGGTATTGCATTGGAGAAGGTAAGGATAGAGAAGAGTATGAGAAGCTTATAGAAAATCTAAATCTGAGAAATGATTTTATTTTATTAGGAGAAACTATAAATCCTTATCCCTACATAAAGGCTTCAGACATCTATGTTCAGCCTTCAAGGCATGAAGGCTACTGTATAACCATAGCAGAGGCGAAATGTTTAAACAAGCCTATAGTTACTGCAAATTTCATTGGCTCTAATGAACAGATTGAAGATGGACAGAATGGTTTAATTGCTGAGTGTAATGTAGATAAAATATGCGAAAAAATTAAATTTCTTATTGATAATCCAAAAGTTGGTGAAAATTTTTCAAAAGCTTTATCAAGGGAGAAGATAGATACAACATGTGAAGTTATTAAACTATGTAACTATATTGATTGAAAGGAAAAATGATATGAATCCTAAAATAAGTATAATAGTGCCTGTATATAATGTTGAAAAGTATATTAATAAATGTGTTGATTCCATATTAAATCAAACTTTTAAGGATTTTGAACTTATTCTTATAGATGATGGATCAACAGATAGTTCTGGTAAAATATGTGATGAATATGGTGAGTTAGATGAAAGGGTTATAGTGATTCATAAAGAAAATGGAGGACAGTCAACGGCAAGAAACGCAGGTATAAATATTGCAAGAGGTGAATATATAGGATTTGTTGATAGTGATGATTGGATAGAGGTTGATATGTATAAGATTCTTTATGATACATGTGTATATAATGATGCTGATATGTGTTTAACGGGTGTAAATGAGGTAGATGAAGGTGGAATTGTAATATATAAGTATATTCCTAAAGATATAATTTTTAGTGACATTTTAAAAAGAGCACATCCATGGAATAAATTATTTAGAAGAGAGCTATTTGTTAATAATAACTTATTATTTTATGAAGGCAAGTATTATGAAGATTTAGAGTTAATACCTAAGTTATATTTAAAGTCTAGTAAAGTGAGTGTGACAAAGGATATAGGATATAATTATTTTCGTAGGTCAGATTCAACAACTGGTAGTAAAGATGAGAAGATATTAGATTTGCTTTGGGGATACATTAGAATAAAAGATTACATTATACAAGAAGATTTAAGTATTGATTATAGATATGAATTTGATAATGGGGTAATATATTTTAAAAGTTTTTATATAGATATACTCTATAGGTATCCTGTAAAATTCTTATTAAAGAACTTTGCAAAAATAAAAAGAAGTTTAAGGAAACTAACTGTTTTTGATTATAAAGATATATTTAAATTTATAATAAATTATATTAGGTTTAAATTTAATAGTTTTTAGGTGGGTGTGTATGTGTAAAATAAGTATAATAGTACCAGTATACAAAGTGGAAAAATATATTAATAGATGTATTAATTCAATTCTTAATCAAAGATTTAAAGATTTTGAATTGATACTTGTAAATGATGGTTCACCAGATAATTGTGGTAAAATATGCGATGATTATGCTACAAAGGATAAAAGAATAAGAGTTATACACAAAAATAATGAAGGAGTTTCTTCAGCAAGAAATTCAGGGTTAGATATAGCAAAGGGTGAATACATAGGATTTGTAGATAGTGATGATTACATACATCCAAATATGTATGATATATTATATGATACTATAGTTGATTATAAGGCTGATATTGCATTTTGTGACTATGAGATGGTGGATAATAAGAGCATAGAAAAATATGAAATCCCTAAAATGTTAAATATAAAGAAATTTAATAATGTTGAAGCATTAAATGAGATGCATAAGGAGAATGGAGTTAAGTTTGTTATAGCTTGGAATAAGTTATATCATAAAAATATATTTAAAAATATAAGATATCCTTATGGTAAAATACATGAAGATGAATTTGTAATTCATAAAGTATTATTTAATAGTAAAAATACTGTATATATTAACTGTCCATTGTATTATTATCAGAATGAAGAGGGAATTACAAAGGGTAAATTTACATTAAAAAATTTTGATGCAGCATATGCATATAAAGATAGAATGAAATTCTTTAAAGAAATAAGAAATATTAACTTATATAATAAAGCTCAGTATACATTTGTTTTAAATTTTTTTAATTGCTATAAAAAAGGATTTAATCTATTGAATATAGATAATACACATATAAAAATATATAAAAAATTATTTGCGTCAGAATTATTATATTTATTAAAATGTCCTTTATTTAATTTTAAAGAAAAATGTTTGTGGGTACTATTTTGTATAAATTCAAATTTGTATAATAAATACTTACAATTAAAGGGGGAAATACTATGAATGAGGTAATTTTAATAACAGGTAAACCATCTCATAAAAAGAGATTGAAAGAACTGTGGAAATATAGAGAAGTTATAACATTTTTATCATGGAAGGATATTATAGTTAGATATAAACAAACTGCATTAGGGATACTTTGGGCTATTTTCCAGCCAATATTTTCAATGATAATCATGACCTTTGTATTTGGAGGATTAGCAAATATGCCCTCAGAGAATGGGGTTCCTTACGCAATTATGGTGTATTCAGCGCTTTTGCCATGGAATTTTTTTTCTGCAGCATTTAATGGTGTATCTAATAGTCTAGTTAATAATGGTCATATGATAAAAAAAATATATTTTCCAAGGCTCACTTTACCTATAGCTTCTGTGGTTACAGCTTTTATAGATTTTGTTATTTCATTACTAGTTTTATTAATTATAATGATTTTCACTGGATACTTACCACCAATAAAAATATTGTTATTTCCATGTTTTATTATTTTAGCTTTCATAATAGCCTTAGGGTTTGGCTTATTTTTTTCCACACTTAATGTAAAATATAGGGATATAAAATATATAATTCCAGTAATATTGCAATTTGGTATGTATTTATCTCCAGTTGCATATACAAGTTCAGTGATACCAACCAATCTAAGATTAATATATTCCATTAATCCATTAGTTGGAGTAATTGAAGGATTTAGATGGTGCATCATACCATCAGCAAGGATATATGTTCCAGCATTAATTTTTTCAATTGTTACTGCATTAATAGGATTAATATTAGGAGTAAAATTTTTCATAAAGTTTGAAGATACTTTTGCGGATGTAATTTAGGAGGATTTATATGGTTCAGGAAGTTTTGAGGGTTGAAGGGATTAGCAAAAAATATAGGTTGTTATCTAATCAAGATAAAAGTGATACTTTTATAGCTGTTCTTTTAAACTCTATTAAAGGAGCATTTAGTAAGAAGAATAAAATGTCATCTGGTAATGAGTTTTGGGCATTGAAAGATATTAATTTTACAGTTAATAGAGGCGAAAGAATTGGAATAATTGGGCATAATGGAGCTGGAAAATCTACTATTTTAAAAATTTTTTCTAGAATTACACTTCCAACGGAGGGAGAAATTAAAATAAAAGGTAGGATTTCTTCTCTTTTAGAAATTGGAACAGGTTTCAATCAAGAATTAACAGGAAGAGAAAATATTTATTTAAATGGGTCTATCTTAGGCATGAGAAAAAAGGAGATAGAGGCTAAGTTTAAGGATATAGTAGCATTTTCAGAAATAGGTGAATTTCTTGATACACCAGTAAAAAGATATTCAAGTGGAATGCACGTAAAGCTTGCATTTGCAGTAGCAGCTCACCTTGATCCAGATATTCTTATAGTTGATGAAGTATTAGCGGTAGGGGACATGAAATTTCAAGAAAAATGTCTTGGGAAGATGGAGGATATAGCAGATGGGGGAAGAACAATACTTTATGTAAGTCATAGTATGAGGACAATACAACAGCTTTGTAGTAGGGTAATAGTTTTAGACCATGGGAAAATTATCTTTGATGGTGATGTAGATGATGGAATAAAAGTTTATATGAATAATAATTTTAATACTACCCCATTAATGAATCTTGAAAACCAAAAAAGGCAATCACATATTATGCAAAGTGCCACTATTATAAGCACGCAAATACTAAATAATAAAGATTGTATATTTAATTCTAAAGAATCTATTACCTTTAAAATGAAATGGAAAGCTGGTAAAGATTTGTTTAATTTAAGACTGAGGGTTGAAGTCTTATTTTCAGATAATACACCAGTTGGTGTAAGCTATTCCAAGCCCTTTGTAAATGCAAAATCAGGTATCATGTATGATGATATATTTAATTTGGATACAAGTACACTTGCCCCTGGAAAGTATAGTGCTATATTACTATTAACACAAATGAATGAATATGGTTCATATACCGACGTTGATAGAGTAGAAAGAGCATTGAATTTTGAAATCATCCCTGAAGAAAGTGAAATAGAAAAAATAGCTTGGACTCATCGTTGGTGGGGTCATGTATCATTACCAGAGGTTAAGAAAGTTAGTAATATAAATGAAAAAATGACTAAAATAATATAAATAAAAGGACTAATTAGTTTAAAATTAATTGGTCCTTTTGTTTATAATTAATAATAACTGTACATATTTATATTAGTGTAAGTAATACAAGGGGATATATTATGAATGAGAGGAACTCAAAATTATTAAGTAATTTAGCGGTTGGAAAAATTATTATAATAATATTATCTGCCATTTTAATAGGTATAATATTATTTTTAGTTGCTAGTTTATATAATTATACAGAATTAAATAGTGAAGTTATTTCTCAGATAGAGCTGGATGAATTTCCATCTGATACCTATATTAAAATAGATAATGAAACAGGCATTAGAAAGTATGGATCGCCTACAATGATGATTACTATTGAGCCTATTGTAAAAACAAATCCAAACCTTAGATATTGGATTACAACAGTAAAAATAAAAAATCAAAGTCAGCTTAATTCTGCCTTTTCAGGAGACAGTTTTTCCTTAAATATAAAAGAGAAAACATCTTCTATAGCCAACAGACATAATGCTATTCTTGCTATTAATGGTGCTGCTTGCGGATTTAATACATCAGGATATGTAATTAGAGATGGAGTAGTGTACAGAGGCACGGATCTAGATTGTGCTCCTCTGGTTATAGATAAAGAAGGTAACTTTAAAATATATGAGTATGGAAAGAAAAATGCAGAAGAATTATTGAGTTTGGGTGCAAGACATACCTATGACTTTGGTCCAGATCTAATTAAAGATGGTAACATTGTTGAATATGGAGATACATGGTATAAGGAAGATGTGCAACCACGTACAGCTATTGGTCAAAAAGGACCATTGGAATATGTAATAATTGTGGTTGATGGAAGAAGCACTAAGTCACAAGGCATGAGTTGTTATGATTTAGCCATTGAATTTCAAAAGATAGGTTGTAACTTTGCGTATAACCTAGATGGCGGAGGCTCCTCTACTTTATATTTTAATGGTGAAGTTATAAATAAACCTTCAGATTTTAATGGAGAGAGAAATATATCAGATATATTATATTTTATAAATTAAATTTAGAGTTATTCAACTAAGGTTGGGTAGCTTTTTTTAGTGGGAAATATCTGACCATGAAGAATAAAGGTATTTACATAATATGTAAATATGTTACAATTGTTATGTAATGCATATATTAACATAAATTCAATGTAAAGGCGAATTGTAAAGGTCGTAGATTAAATATAGTTAGGAGTGTAATTATGGACAGTACACAGAGTCAATTCATAGAATTATTGTCTCATTCAATAAGGGGAAAAACAACATATAAATTATCTGATAACGTTAATTGGGATAAAATAATAAATATAGCCCAATTACATAAAGTAGAGGGAATAATTTATTCTTCTTTAAGTAAAAAAGATATGATTTCACAGCTGGATTGTGAAAAACTAAAAAGACTTCAAATATCAGTATTTCATACTGGAACAAAAGAAATCAGAAATATCAGTAATTTAGTTAAAATATTTAGTAGGTTTAATGATGAAGAAATTCCCGTAATTGTATTAAAGGGGCTGGTGGTAAGGAATTTTTATCCTCACCCAGAACAAAGGGATATGAATGATGCAGACATATTAGTTCATAAAGAAGATTTAGAAAAAGTTAAATGTATTTTATTAGACATGGGCTATAACCAATTAGAGGATCATGTAGCATCTCATCATATAGTATTTTATCATTATACTTTTCCTATTATAGAAGTACACTGGCATATTGTTAAAAGAGATGGATTTAGTAGTGATCTTAATAAATTTGAAGAAGACATATGGAATAATTCTATAAAAGTTAATGTAGGTAACTCAGAAGTAAGATCTCTTTGCTATGAAGATTTAGCTTTACACCTATGTATGCATATGGCATCTCATTTAGCTGCCAATGGATTTGGGTTAAGACAGCTTTGTGATTTAGTATTATTGGTAGAGAATAAAGGAAATGAAATTTCATGGATAAGCTTCCTAGATAAATCTAAGGAATATGGTTTTGAAAAATTTAACGTTATAGTTTTTTTATTATGTAATAGATTATTTCACATGAAAGTTCCTAATGAATTAATAAATATTAAATTAGATGAAGAAAAATATATTAATTTGCTCATAGATGAAATTTTAAAGGGTGGAGTTTATGGAAAAAAGGATGTGGTAAATTCCTTTAGTAATCAAATTGCTTTTAACTATGAATGTAAAGATAAGAATGCCACTTTAGGAGCCATAAAGAGATACATACGTTTTATGTTCCCTAGGGTAGAATATATGTCAGATAAATATAACTATGCGAAGAGATATAGAATATTAATCCCTATAGCATTGGTTCACCATTTAATAGCAGGTTTGTTTAGAAAAGAATATTCCTTCATTGATAAGAGTAAGTTTGTAATAAAGGGAGCTTCTATTTCTGCAAAGAAAAATAAATTACTGAAATGGATGGAATTATAGGGTATAGAATTATATCACTAATCCCAATAATTGAATATTATATTATAGGACAAGTCTATAATATAAATTAAAGTCCAAAGGGAGAAGAGATATGAGTAGTACAGTTACTATAGAATATAGAGATAATGAGACTAAGGCATTAATATACTCTAAAGATATTTATGAAAATGTAAAGACGGGATTATATATATACAAAGCTAAAGATATTAATGGATATACTCCAATAAAAGGCACTATCTTTTTATTTGTGATTTTCTTCATAAAAAATTATACTATAACATTTTATTATAATAAGAAGGATATACCAGAGCCTGTTTATGGATGTATAGAAATTAACTATATAAATATTGATACAAATGAAAAATTAATACCTTCTATTAATATAGAGAATATTCATATGGGAGAATATAGTTTTGAAGCAAAGTCAATAGAAGGTTATGATCTAATTACCGATAGTAAAGTAAAAGTAGTATTAACTATAGAAAATCCCAATGTAGTTATAGATTTCAAGTATAGGAAGAAGGAAAGTACTGAGTATGTTATTGATTTGAAATATTTTAATATTAAAAATGATGGAACTTCACCTATAGAAACATCTAAAGGTATTAATAAAGCCTTAGAATTTATATCCTCGTCACTAAAGTATAAAAAGATAATCTTTCCAAAGGGTATTTATTTAATAGATGAAAATAATCCAATAGTAATTAAATTAAAAGATATAACTATAGATTTAAATGGTTCTACTCTAAAAATTAACAGTAATGCACTAGAAAAATATTCTATTGTTAGCTTTGAAGATGGAGCGGAAAACCTTATATTTACTAATGGAATTTTAGAAGGAGATAAAGAAACCCATGATTATATTACAGTACCAGGAACTCATGAGTGGGGATGTGGATTAGTAGTAAATGGTGGTTATGATTGTATTATAGATAATATTTCAGTGATCAATGTACCAGGTTATGGTGTTGCTACTAATAGCGGTAACAATAAAAATAGGTATGATACTGTTTATGTAAAAGATTTTCAGATTGGAGATATAAATCTAAAAGGAGAAATTATTGAAAGTAACATTGTTTCTAGGACTAAAGCTTATAACATTTCAGCTTGTAACGGGAAATTTGAGTTTGGATATACTTTAGGATATCAAGGGTATCCTTATATAAAGCAACCCCAATATATATCCTATTTCTATGATAAAAATAATCAGTTTATTTCTTCAGAGAAGTGCCTTCAGTTTAGAAAGGTTATTATACCAGATGGAGCAGTCTATGTGAGATTTGTATTTCCACAGATAGATATAGCTAGTAATTTAGGCTATGTAGGCTGGATTAGCAATTTTGAGCCGCCTACTAATATAATTTTAAGGAATTGCACCATTTCAAATAATAGAAGTTTAGGAATTGCATTTTGTGGAGGTCAGCAATGGACTATAGAAAATAATATTTTTGAAAATAATGGAGGTCAAGCACCTGGTTATGCTATTGACTTTGAAGATGGATGGGACCTAATGCAGGATATTAAAGTTGAAAATAATAAATTTATGGGAAATAAATCAGGAGATATAGTTACTTGTGCAGGAGATAATATTATATTTGAAGGAAATGAATTTACGGGAATGGTATATATGTGGGGAAGAACAACTAATTATAAATTTGTTAAAAATATATTTAAATCTAATTCTGTAACCTATGAATATTCATCTAAAATTGAAAGTAAAGAAAATCAGTTTGTAAATAGTAATTTGAGATTACAACCAAGAAATACTACAGTGACTGAAAGACCGTATGTTTATGGAGAAACCTTCACAAATAGTAGTATTGATAGAATGACTGAGGAAGATATAATTTTGAACTCAATAGTTACTAGTGATGGAACTATAAATGTGAGAATTGTTGGGAATTTAAAAGATTGCAGTTTAAAAATGAAACAATGCTATTTAAGTGCTGAACTTAATAGTTGTATTATTGAAGATAGCATTTTAACAGTACTGTTAAATGCTTCAATGAATGAATGTATCATTTCCAAGTCTATAGTAAGAACCCATGGAAATACAGGAACTATTATTTTTAATAAATGTAAGATGGTGGATTGTAACATTCTTACTCAAACATGGGGAAGTTCAACAGTATTAGAGATTGAGAATAATATTATAGAAATGAGTTCTTCATCTGATGATTTGATAAAGCTGTCAGCAGGAAAAATGAAAAACCTTATATTTAATAATAATGAAGTTAATAATAGCAGTAGTAAATCTGTTTTTAATCTGTTTGATACCACCTATAGTAATCCTAATGGAAAAGTTACCTTAAGAGAAAACGTATTTAACCAAAACTTATCTCCGTATATTTTTAGTGGAACTACCATAAAGAAAGGATTATTTGAATTTTATGATATTCGAAATACTATAAATGGAAACGCAAAAATTCTAAATCCATTATATTTCAATAATGAATATTTTGTAATTTATACCGAATAAATAAATATAGATAAGAAGGTATATACTTTCTTATCTATATTTATGTCTAACTTATGACGTTGGACTTGGCGGTTCTGGAGGAGTTGGTTGGATTTTTTTTGTGCATTTTCCATACCCAGTGCAAAGGTCTAAGCTAAGTAGTTCATAATATTTACAACCTCTATCCCAAGTTAATGGGCAATCGTTGCCTGCACCAGCAGGATTTTTACATGCACCTACAAAGGGGTTCCAATATGTGGGATTTATATCTTTAGTTTCAGCAAAACTTAAATTATTTAATTCTGGCTTATTCCAAGGTTTCATTTCTTCACCTCCTTACCATAATATATTATCATAAAAGGAAATATATGTAAATTACCTATCGCAATTATTTACATTTATAATTGTGATAGATATTAAACAATAATACTAGATTATTTAATTTAAAAATAATAATTTATTAATTACATTGTATAAAGTAATAAAAAAGCATGTAATTAATAATAGAATTCATATATAGATTTTTAACAAATTTAAGCTTATATGATAAGTATTTATATTGAATCTAGAATAATTATATGGTAAAATAATACATATGAAACAGCATATGTATTTAGGGTTATATTTAAATAGAAGGAGGAAATATATGAAAAAAGAGTGGAAGAAACCAATATTATCACAATTAGCTGCTAATGATACAAATGAAACTGAATATATTGATTTTTGTAATTGGCAAGAACCAATGAGTATTAAATTTAACAATGAAGATTACACTAATCCTAATATTTAACCTGCTGACCATCCAGACTGGGTGTGGTGTTACAAGCACAATAGATGGCATCCTAAGAATCATGGTAATGTACCAGGACAATCATAATTTTTCACCAAGATACCTATATCAAAATAAAGCTTGATATAGGTATCTTGATTTAAAAAACATTAGAAACATAGAATGTCAGAAAGGAATCAATGAAATTATGGATATAGATAACAAGTATTTCTATAGAGTATATGGACTTAATATAGATTCTAATATTGAAATTCTGGAATTCCCTAAAAGAAATGAAGATTTTAAAGATAAAGACATTGTAACTATATTATATGGACAAACTCCCAATAACATTTTAGAGGAAATTAGAGAGGGGAAAAGTATTCATGTAACTAAGGATCATGTTTGGTTTCATATAGATCATGTGGCTACTTATTGTATTGAAAATGGAAATAAGGTTATAGTAGATCCCTGTGAGGATTGTGATATAAGTCTTATGAAAGTTTATATAATGGGAAGTGTCTTAGGTTTTCTGCTACTCCAAAGGGAGTCAACAGCTATCCATGGAGGTACCGTAGTCATAAATGGAAATGCTATTATATTTACAGGAGAAAGGGGAGCTGGAAAGTCAACATTGACTACAGCTCTTGTAAAAAGAGGATATAACTTTGTAGCAGATGATGTAGCTGCATTAAGTTTTGATAATAAAATAGTCGTAGAACCAGGATTTCCTTACCATAAACTATGTGTTGATGCTTTAGAGAATATGTATTATGTTAAAGAATCATATCCTTGTTTTCAAGCTGATGGAAAGGTAAAGTATATAGTTCCAGATTTTTATGGGTTTTATAAAAGAAAGGTTCCACTAACAGCAATTTGTGAGCTTGATATGGGTGAAGTTGATAATGTGAAAGTGGAAGAGATAAGGGGGGGAGAAAAGCTTAATAAGATTATTAAAAATATATATAGAACTGAATATATAGGATCTATGGGAGGTATGACTCCTAAGTATTTAAAAAAATGTATAGAAATTGCTAAAAAAGCTAAGTTTTATATAATTACAAGGCCAAAGGGTAAGTACACAGTGGATGACCAAATAGAAATTATCGAGGGGATATTTAAAGAGAAAAAAGGGTCTAAGGCTATTTAAATTTTAAAATTAAATCCTATTAATAATTGGAGTTATAGTTACATTTATAAATAGCAAAATATTGTATGGGTTAAATTTATAATTATATTTGAGAGGATGAGAGAGATGGAGATTAAAGAACTTAAAGTTAAATCTGATGAAATTAATGAAAACCTGGAGATCACACTAAATTCTAAGATAACAAGAAATTCTGATATTGATGCTACAGATTTAGACGGTGAAGTGGTTATGATGAATTTAGAAAAAGGTCAATATTTTATGATGAATCAGGTTGGAAGTAGAATATGGGAGATTATTAAAGAGCCTTCTACTGTTAATAGTATTATTAATACATTGCTTGGAGAGTTTCAGGTTGAAAAGAATCAGTGTAAAGAAAATGTAATAGAATTTTTAGGAAAACTTAATAATGCAGAGCTTATCAGTATTAACTAGAAAGATTAGAACCTTTGCTATTTTAGATTGGAGTATTAAGTTGAAATTTCTAGAAGCTTATATATATACAGGAATATATAGGATTTTAATAATCTTTGTACCTTTTAACAAACTTAGGAAGAGGATGGGTAATGTAAAAGAAGAGTCTCCAGGTGAGGTAGATATAAATTCATATAGAATAGCGAGAGACATAAGGTGGGCAGTTATTAATGCTTCACGATATACGCCATGGGAAAGTAAGTGCCTTATTAAAGCCCTTACTGCACAAAGAATGATGAGAGGAAAGGGAATACCAACTACAATTTATCTAGGGGTTAAAAAGAATGAAAAAAATGAGATGGTAGCACATGCATGGATACGATGTGGGTCTTACTTTATTACAGGTGGAGAAAATAGAAGTGGATATGCAGTGGTAGCTAAATTTTCAACTTTGGGATGTAAAAGATGAATTAGTGTAACATATGAGTAAAGCCGCCTATGAAATCCTAAAAAAGATTTCATAGGCGGCTTATTTATTGATTTACTGCGGTTTCTAGTATAACTTTATTCTCAATCTCTTTTAGAGTACCTTTTTCGAGTTTTAAGATTCTATCACAGATAGATAATGCAGAAGGTCTATGGGTTATTATGATACAGGTTGGTTTATGGTCTAGTTCTTTTATTGATTTAAGGACATTGAGTTCTGTATCAACATCTAAAGATGAAGTTACCTCATCTAAGATTAAAATTGGTCTTTTCCTTAGGAGAGCTCTTGCTATGGCTAGCCTTTGAGCTTGCCCTTCAGAAACTCCACTACCTTTTTCACCTATTAAGGTATGAAAGTTATCTTCTAATTTATTTATAAACTTCAAGGCACAGGCTGCTTTTGTAGCTTCTTCAATGTCATCTGTATTAGCATCATCTTTACCGTAGCGAAGGTTATCCTCTATGGTTCCAGAAAAGAGAGTGTTTCCTTGAGGCACATAAGATATAAGTTCCCTATGATTTCTATTTAAAACTATTTCATCATTGTTTCTTATGTTATAGCTTCCTAGGGTAATTTCTCCTTCATCACAGTGAATAAGCGATAGTAAAAGTCTTATTAAGGTTGTTTTACCTTCTCCAGAGGGGCCAATTAAGGCTACAATTTCTCCAGGAGCTATGTTAAAGGTTACATTTTTTATTACAGGGTTTCCTTCCTTATAACTAAAGGATACATTTTTAAATTTAATATAGGGAGACTTAAATGATTGAGAAATGCTTGGGGTATTGACATCTTCAAGAGCAATTTCTTCAATTTCCATAAGTCTTTCAGTAGCTGAGATACATCCTATAAGGGCTGGGAAAGTGTTAGCAAGTCCAGAAATAGGACCTTGAATATTACTGTAGAGTTGTATCATAGCGGTAAAAGTTCCATAGGTTCCCAATCCCTTTGAAATGTTTAAAGCACCCCAACAAAATATAGAGAAATAAGCAATGGTAGAGCAAAATCCCATGGACATCCCTGAAAGAACACTAAGTTTAGTATTTTTCATAGCTAACTCATATTTATTTTTTTGTATTAGATGGAGTTTATCTACATTAAGTTTCTCCATACAAAAGGTTTTAACTATCATTAAGTTTTGAATAGATTCTTGAATGAAAGAGCGATATTTTATATCTTCTTCTTGTATTTCTTTATATAACTTTTTTAATTTTCTACCAAAGGATCGACTAATTAAAAGTAATATAGGACCTACTATTACTGCTACAATTGCTACGGATGGAGCAAAATAAATTAGAGTAGAGAAGGAAGCTATAAAGGTTACTAGCAAAGATATAATGCTAGGAATAGTACCTAATATTGTTGAAGATATTGTTCCTACATCCGATGTTATTCTAGTAAGCAAGCTAACACTGTGAAATTTTGATTGTTCAATCCATTCACTATAGGTAAGATGTTTATAAAGCTTACTTTGAATACCTTGATTGAGTTTAGTAGATGCCCTAGTACTCATAAATGAGGTAATAGGAGATATGAGCATTCTTCCAAACATTATAGTGGCCATTACAATGAGCCATTGAATAACCGTTGAAGTTTTACCACTAATAGCAGCATCTATAAGAGATTTTGATATTATAGCATTATAAACTCCAATTAAAGATAAAGCAGAATTGATTACTATTGTAGAAATAAAAAAAGGAATAATAGGTTTGCATTGAGAACTAATCCATTTCATTTTTACCCAGAGATTTCTAAAATCTTCTTTTGACTCCAATTTTATATATTTATTTAATTTACTTATTCTAATGTATTTAAGATATATATCCTTTATTGAATTATTCATATAGTCCTCCTATAGATTTTATTTTTATATTACACCACTTTACAAGTAATGAA